>JANMGF010001520.1:0-6060 GCA_031374535.1 Polyangium sp. (in: bacteria) | reverse complement strand
CGTCGAGGCGCTTCACGCGACGCGAGAGCGGCCCCTCGTAGTGCGATCGATAGACGAACCAGATCCCGGGTGACTCGCTCACGACGAATGTCCTTCCTCGGCTTGCGCACGCAGGGGGCGCGCAGTTTGACTCTTCGCGGGGCGAAGGTGAAGGGGGGATGGGACCTTGGCAAGTCCGCGCGAAGCCGAGGAAGGACATTCGTCGTGAGCGAGTCACCCGGGATCTGGTTCGTCTATCGATCGCACTACGAGGGGCCGCTCTCGCGTCGCGTGAAGCGCCTCGACGCGCCCTCGATCCTCGCGTGGTTCTCCCGCATGATGGCCGACGCCCGCAAGGCGGCCGATCCCGAGAGCATCTACGAGGCCGAGCTCGGCGGCTACGTGTACGGGTTCGGTACGTTGTTCGCGGCGACGAAAGAACACGCGCTCGTGACGCCGAAGTCGACCGCCGAGCTCGAGAAGCTCTTGCGCCAGCACCTCTACGTCGAGGGAGGCGAAGAGCACATCCGCATCGACGATCACGCGCTGCGTGTGCTCACGGACGACGACGAGGTCTCGCTCGCGTACTTCTTCCTCGACGACGAGGCCCTTCGCACGCAGCCCGAGCGTGTCGCCTGGCTCTTGCACGAGGATCCGAAGCTGCCGGAGGGCGACGCGGACGGGCCCTTCACGCCGCCCTTCGAGATCACGGAGATCCTGCCGCGGGGCGAGGGCGAAGGGGCGACATACGCCTGTCTGCTCACGTTCCTCGACGGCGACTCGATCCCCGGCAGCGCTCACGTTTTCCCGGGCGTGCGCCTGCCCGAGCTCGCGTCGCACCTGCGCACCGTGGTGCCGACGAAGAAGCCGCAAACGTGGTCGAAGGAGTGGCTCGACACGTGGCCCGTCGAGCTCAGGTTGCTCCGCGCGATGATCGAGCCGGGCCAGATCTCGATCGCGCCGGCGCTCGCGAAGTGCGCGTCGTACCCGCTGCGCGCGGTCGCTGGAGAGACGAACCATTCGCTCCTCGGCGTGGGCGCGCATCAGAACGCCTACGACGAGTTCTACAAGGTGGGGACGGCCTTCCAGCGGGACGGTGATCCGTCGAAATCGATCGTGCAGATCGGCAAACACGCGGCCCTGTTTTGCCCGCACACCTCGAGCGCGTTCGGACACGAGCAGTGGATCCTCTTCGACGATCGATGGGCCGCCGCGCATCCGGCGCTCGCCGCGTCGATCCTGCGGTACGCGAGCAGCTGGGATCCGTTCCGCGACCCCACGCCGCCGAAGCGCGAGGAGAACGAGGCCGAGCAGAAGGAGCGCGCGTGGAACGAAGCGCTTTCAGGCCGCGCGGGCGAAGCGGCGACGGCGTATCGCACGACGGCGCGGTTCGGCGCGGGAGACCTCGTCGAGCACACGAAGTTCGGTCGAGGCCTCGTGCGCCGCGTGGACGGCGGCAAGATCGAGGTGTTGTTCAAGGACGGAGCGAGGCTCCTGGCGCACGGGATGCACGGGATGCAAGGGATGCAAGGGTAGGCGGCCCCGACGCCGGCACACGGTTGGAGGCGACGCTGCACGTGCGGCGGTGAATCCGCTTCCGCCTGTTTGGCCCGGGCGCCGCGAGGGTAGCCAGATCGAGGGTCGCTCGCTAGCATCCGCCCGCGCAGAGCAAGTGATGAAGAAGGAACAGGGAACGAAGGCCGCTGCCCGAGGATTCGATCCGTCCTCGCAGGTGGGCGTCGCCATGCGTGACGCGCGCGTCTCCCGCCGCGACGCGCGTGGGCTCGTGCCGCTCGCCGAGGCGCGGCGCACCGTCGAGGCGACCGAGGTCTTCCAGAAGGGCGAAGGCAAGACGATCTCCGGGACGTTCGTGCTCGAGAGCGACCGCGTGTGGGCGGCGCTGCTCTCGCTCGAGGACGCAGCCGAGTTCGTGCGCCATGCAGCGCGCATCCGCTGGGCGTTCCAGGTGCGCGGCCGCGACAACACCGCGCTCCACGATCGATACGGCGACGCGATCCTGCCGTGGCTCGAGAGCCGCATCGAAGGCGAAGGCGCGCTCGTGAACGTGCCCTGGTGCGTCGTGCCGTGCTTGATCACGATCGGAACGCGTGACGCGCTCCTGGTCGCGATGCGCGTGACCTCCGTGATCGAGCTCGCCGCCGAAGAGGCGGAGATCCGCGCGGAGAACGACGATTTCGCGGAGGAACCGCCCGCCGAGGACGACGACGAGGGCGGCGACGAGGGCGAGGACGACGAAGACGAGGACGACGAAGACGAGGACGACGACGACGCGGCTTCGGACGAGGACGACGACGAGGACGGGCGCGCGCGTGGGGACGTGCACGGCAAGCTCGACGGGCTCGAGGTGGCGCGTCGCTGGATGACGCGGCACCCGTCCGCGTACGGGACCCTCGCGACCCTCGCGGACGAGGGGCATACGCGCGCGGCGGAGCTCTTGCGGGATCGGGCGTCGGCGCTCGGGGGCGTCGTGCGCGAGGCGATCGAGGCAGCGCTCGGGACCGAGGCCGTCACGCGGATCGCCGAGCGGTTCGACTTGCCACGCACGCGTTTGCCCGAGGAGGTCGATCGCCTGCTCGCCGAGTCCGAACTCATCGACGAGCCGCGTGGCCCGCTCTGGAGCATCGCCGAGCTCGACGAGGCCGCGCGCGTTTTCGATCTGCCGCTCTGGGACAACGCGAACTACACGACGGCCGCGATGCGGATCACGGGGTACGCCTCGCAGAAGGGCGACGCGCTCGTGATCGAGCAGATCCTCCACCACCCGGGATCCGGCGCGCTCGTGGGCTGGCATCTCGACGCGTACGGGCCGGGGGCGGGCAAGCGTTCTGCGAACGACGACGAGCTCGTCGACGCCGCTGCGGACGAGCTCCAGAACGTGGAGATCGACGCGGACGACTACGTCGACGGCATCACGAACCAGATCGTGCTCCTCGGCGAGCGCGACGAGAAGGGGCGACCCACGGCGGGCTCGGATGGTCCGCGTATCGTCCCGCTCTCGCTCCCGTCGGACGAGATGATCGTGCACGTCAAGCGCGCGGCGGTGCGCCAGAAGGGGGATCCGCTGCGCGCGAGTTACCGCCTGCCGCGCTCGTTCGCGGCGCTGCCGGAGCCCATGCGCGCGTGCCTGCGCCTCGTGACGCCCGCCGAGGCGCTCGCCGTGGATCTCTGCTGCAGGCATCGCGACGTGATCTTCGCCGCGGATCGGGATCTACGCGTCGCGGCCGCGATCCCGCAGGGAGCCACGCGGCTCTTCTCCTTCGACGACTTCCAGTACGTCGCCGCGGGCGAGCCGGCCTCGCGCTCGATGGACCTCGTGGCCATGGTCGAGGCCCTGCGCGCGCGTCGGAAGATCACGCGTCTCCCGGGTGAAGCAAACGCGCGCCCCGAGCGCTGGATCCCCGCGTCGGCCGAGCTCCGCAGCTACGCGGGCGGCGACGCCTGGGCCGAGGGTGACGATCCGGTCGAGCCCGAGCCGCCGGCCGCGGGCGTCGGCGTGACGCCCTACTGGAGCCTCACGATCGCGCGTGGATTCCCGCACGGTGTGTGGCTCTTGCACGGCGCGGCGCAGAACAAGAAGGGGCAAGCCGAGCAGGCGATCCTGCACCTCACGAACGCCGCCTCGCCCGTCGTGCGCCTCTTCTGGCCGCGTCGCACGGCGTGTTTGTGGGCCCGCGTCTGCGGCATGGCCGAACGCAAGTGGGTGACCGGTGATCGCGGCGTGCTCGCGGCCGCCAAGAACGATCGGATGCTCTACGCGGCCGAGGCGCGCAAGCTCGTGGAGACCTTCGTGCTCCGGCCGTGGAGCGTGCCCGCGCACGTCGGCGCGGAGCTCGTCTTGTTGCTCGAGGCGCTCGTGGGCGGGCGCGAGACGGCCGACGCGTTTGCCGCAGCGTTCCCCAAGCTCTCACCCGAAGCATGGGCCTCGGACAGGCCGGCGCTCGCGAGCGCCATCTTCGAGCTCGGCTTCGTGCTGCGTCGTGTGGAAGGACCGAAGGGACCGCTGCGGGAGCGCCTGGGCAAGACGTGGCGCTCGGGGCAAGCGGGTGAGTCGGCGCGGATGCTCGACCTCGTCCTTCATGGCCGCGCAGGCGCGGAGCGGAGCGCCCGGTGCGAGCTCGATCTCGCGCATGTCGCCGACGATCCGACCTGGCTCCGCGACAAACTCCTCGACAAACTCCCCGATCGCAAGACGCCGGCCTCCGCGCCCGACGCCTTCCTCGTCTCGCTCGCGGGCGAGGCCCTGCTCGGCAAATACGAGGGACGTTTGCCCAAGGTCACCGACGCGGCCTGGGTGGGCAGCCAGCTCGCGCGGCTCGCGTGGAGCCGTGTCGTCGCGATGGCGCTCGCGCTCTACGCGGAGCGACCCGAGGCGCGCGCGGCGATCATGCAGGCCCTCTTCGAACGGCCGGACATCCGCGCCGAGATCGAGTCGAACCAGAGGGGCCCGCACGCCAAGGTCGCGCGCGCGCTCCTCACCGCGCTCGAGGAGCGGGACGAGCGCGTTTACGCGCGACGGCAGGGCGCGCAGGCCGACGAGGACGACGACGAGGATCTGGACGACGACGAGGACGACGAGGACGACGAGGACGAGGCTTGACCCTCACATCGTCTCGTCCTGGAACTCCTGCTCCAGCAGGCCGTAGACGGCCGAGTCCGTGAACTTCCCGTCGTAGAACCAGTTCTCGCGCATGAGCGCGTCGCGCTTGAAGCCGAGCTTCTCGAGGACGCGCCGCGAGGCCTTGTTTTCCGGGTCGATGACCGCCTCGGCCCGGTGCAGGTCCATCTGCTTGAAGCCGTAGCGGAGGACGGGCCGGAGCGCCTCGACCATCAGGCCGCGGCCCCAGAACGGGGGCGCCATCTCGTAGCCGAGCTCCGCGAAGCGGTGCTGCTTGTTCCAGCGCCAGAACCCCACGGTGCCGGCGAGCGCGCCGCCGTCGCGGAGCGAGAGGCCCCAGCGGATGCCCGTGGTGTCGCGGACCGCGTCGAAGACCAACCCGACGAGCTTCTCGGTCTCCGCGATCGTGGCGTGCGCCGGTCGACCGAAGTACCGCACGACCTCGGGGTTCGACTGGATCTGGAAGATGGTCTCGATGTCGGCGGGCACGAGCTCCCGGAGGACGAGACGCGGGGTTTCGAGGGTAGGGAAGGGATGAAAGGAGACCATGATGCGGGGAGGAGGCTCTCACCTTTCCTCGAGGCCATCAACGCCGCCCGAGCGCCAGGCAGCCGATCCGTGCACGATCGCGAGGGCTCCTTGCACGATTGCAAGTCGGTCCCGACCAACCCTCCCGCCAACCCTGCGAAACCACGCCCGATCACGTTGGCCCGGTCCATGCAATATCTATGGACAGAGCGCCTGCTCCGGCCGCCCCCCCCGCCGTAGAGTAGGCGCTCTTCTTTTTGTCTCCCTGCGTGCCATCCGCAGCACCGAGCGTGTCGGCGTCACACTTCCGCAGGCCCGCCCGATACGAGGAGCCGCCTCCCGGTGAAGGGAGGGCGGGATGGCAAGGAGAAGGAGATGGCCATGCGGTGGACGCTCGCGCTTCTCGGCTCACTTTCGGCTTGCACGGCGCACGGTTCGACAGGCGCGGAGCCTCGACGAGACGGGGAGGACGTCGCCCTTCGGCCCGAGCCCGCCCAAGCGTTTCCCGCGGCGACCACGGCCCCGACCTCGCCCGCGCCGCCGGCCTTCACCCCGTACCCATGGCTCGAAGGCGGAACCACCGGCGTGCCCGCGCCGGTCGACACCCTCGAGCAACGTTTTCCACCCCCACCCGGCTTCTCCCGCGTGACGCTCGCGCCACCGGGCTTCGGCGCCTTCCTCCGCACCTTGCCCCTCGCCGCGAAGGGCACGCCGGTCGTTTCGTACCGCGGCGACGAGATTCGCGCGGAGGATCACCCCAACGTCGCCGCCGTCGTGGCCATCGACATCGGCAAGGCCGATTTGCAGCAATGCGCCGACGCGATCCTGCGGCTCCACGCGGAGTGGCGCTGGTCGCACGGGCACCGCGACCACGCCTACCGGACGGCGAGCGGCACGAAGCTCGTTTTCCCGCGGTA
>JANMGF010001399.1:0-11256 GCA_031374535.1 Polyangium sp. (in: bacteria) | reverse complement strand
CAGGTCGTAACGCATCGTGGCATCGAGGCGGAGCAGGAGATCGAGCAGGCGCGCCACGTTTTCTGGCGTCCTGTGATGAACGATGTCGAGGTCGCTGGTCGTGATCGGCGCGCCATGGATCACGGCGGCTGCTCCTCCGACGATGATGAACTCGATCCCCGCGTCACAGAGCCGAGCGAGCAGCGCCGGCAGGTCAGCGGCGCTGGGATGCCGCTGCATCACGAATCCTGGCGAGGGCCTGCGCCATCCGAGACGCGGATCGCAACCGGTCCCAGGGCGACTGCTGGAGCGATAGGTGGATCAGCGTGCGGTCCACGTCGAGGATCGCCTCGCGGATCTCGGGGTCGAGATCCGCGATGAGCGACCGCGACTGCGACGCCTCGGGCACGCCCGTCGGCTCTCGCGCTAGCAGGCTCTCCACGTGATCACCCTAGCATGATCGGCCCGACGGGGGCACCTCCCTTGGTACCCCTTCCCCTCAGCTCACCTGCCGTTGTCCGCCCCCTCGGCCTCCTCCTCGACGTTCCCCCCACGGCTCACCTTCCGGAAAAACTGATCCGCCCAATCTCGCGGCAACCCTTTGTCCCGCGCCCGCGCCGTCAACGCGTCGTGGAGCCCATCTCGCTCGCGCGTAAAATCCTCGGCCAGCTCTTCTCGGCCCATACGCGCCTCGCCGCGCACCGTGGCCACGGCCGTCGTCTTCTTGAGCCCGGCGTCGGCGGCTTTCGCCCACGTCTCGAGATCGGCGCGGTGCTTGTCCAGCACCGGATCCTTCGATTCGAGCCAACCAAACACGCGCCCGACTTGCTTCGGCAATGCCTGCCGGACGAATTTACTCACGGCGACCGAAAAGAACTGGGTCCACCGGGCCACGCTGCGGTCCTTGTCCACGGCGAGGTAGAGATCGTCGCCGAACCGCTCGCACGCACGATCGAGCCGCGTGTTGGCGACGATCCGCGCCGCGTCCGTGTCCGCCAGGGCCTCGCGCGCCGCGCGTTCCTTCACGCGAACCACGTCGACCATTCCGATCCAGCCTTCCGTGAGCAGGAGGAGGTCCTGCGCGTCGGGGTCGGCCTTGAGGCAAGAGCGGGTGAAAAAGACCTCGGCCTCGGTCTCGTCGAGGGGCAGGGTGGGCACGATCTTGCGGGGATGGGACATGGAAACCTCCACAATGGGGTCACGCGCGAGGCGTCGTGATGACGGCTCGTGCAAGGGGCACGGACAGACGGTCCGCTCCACGTGATGACGCTCGGGGAGCACAATCCCGACGGATCATTCCCAGGTGAGCGTCACGGGACCCGCGTGCAACGGCTGCAAGGCGCGATGTGCGCGTGCAGAGTCCTGGTTGCACGTGTTGCGAATGGCATTCGGTACGCCCCGAAAGGCGTTTGCATCGCGTGCAGGCGGCGTTCGGAGAGGGACGAGAGGCGCTTGCAACGGTTGCAGGCGGGTCTCGGAGCGGTACGAGCGCCGATGGCAACGGCTGCACGAGGGCCCCGGGGCGTCATGAAGGGCGTTTGCAGCCGTTGCTCGCGGTCCCCCTACCGTTTCCCGCGACCACCTACGCTGCCGCGACGGCCCCCGCGACCGCCTCCCCCTCCGCCCGGACGACCGCCCCCACTCCCCTTCCCCGCCGCCTTCTTCGCCGGCGCCGCGGGCGGCGGCTCCTTCGTATACGCGATCAGCACGGCTCGACCGCCCCTGTATTCAGGCGTGATCTGCGTGTATCCGTTCTTCTTCCCGAAACCCGAGATATCACCCTTGTTCTCGCCCATCCATTCACTGAATCGTTTCCAGAGGTCGCGCGCCTCTTCCTCGGGCAAGGCCACGCCGTCCACGAATGCGGAGAGATTCCCGGGCTCGGTCGTCATTGGATTCCGTACTCCTTCAATCGTCGGTAAAATGTGCGGCGGGGCAAACCCACGAGGCGCGCGGCCTTCACGCGGTTCCAGTTGGAGGCTTGCAGCGCCGAGAGGATTCGCTCGCGCTCGTCGGCCTTGTGCGCCTCGAGCGAGGACATCTTGCCCGAGGCGACAGGCGCGCTCGGGCTCGGGGCGAAGCTTCGCGCGCTTTCGCCACGGCCACGCGGATCGCCGAGGGTCTCGGGCGGCGGGGGCAGGCGCGGGGCGAGGCGGGCCTCGGGGAGCTCGAAATCCTCGGCCTCGAGCTCGGCGCGATCGGAGAGCACCCACGCATTGAGAAGGACGTTCTCGAGCTGGCGGACATTGCCCGGCCAGCCATAGGCCGTCAGACGGCGAAGCGCAGCACGAGAGACGCTCCGGCGCTCGCGGCCATAACGCGCGGCAAAGATGCCGAGGAAATGGTCGATCAGGATCGGGATGTCCTCGATTCGCTCCCGCAAAGGCGGGACGCGGACCTCGACGACGTGCAGGCGATAAAGGAGGTCCTCGCGGAACGTGCCCGTCGCGACCATCGCGGCGAGATCCCGGTGCGTCGCGGCCACGACACGCGTCGAGACGGGCTCCTCACGCGCGCCGCCGACGGGGCGGACGAGCTTTTCCTGGAGGACCCGGAGGAGGCCGGCCTGCATCTTGGGCGGCATTTCGCCGATTTCGTCGAGCAGGATGGTGCCCCCCTCGGCCTCGCGGAAGAGGCCGCGGCGGTCGCGATCGGCGCCGGTGAAGGCGCCACGCACGTGGCCAAAGAGCTCGCTTTCGAGCAGGTGCTCCGGAATGGCGCCGACGTTGATGCCCACGAAAGGTTTCTTCGCGCGCGGGCCGGCGTTGTGGACGGCGCGGGCCACGACTTCCTTGCCCGTGCCACTCTCGCCCGTGACGAGCACCGGGATGTCGGTGTCTTTCACGCGGTCGATGAGCGCGTAGACGCGTCGCATGGCCTCGCTCCGACCGACGAGGCCCTCGTAGCCGAAATGGCCCTTGATGACCGCGCGGGCCGAGCGGAGGTCCCGCTTGGTCGCCTTGAGCTCCTCGGTGCGCTGGCCGAGCAGCTCTTCCAGCTCGGCGCGGGCGCCTTCGAGGTCATGGTTGGCGCGCTCGAGCTCCTCGCTCTTCTTTTCGAGCTCCCGCGCTCGGCGCGCGTTTTCGCCGACGAGGCGCGCGGTCTCGATCGCGATGGCCACCTGATCGGCGAGCGCGACGAGCGTGGGCAGCTCGTCGGTAAAGCCCATCGCAGGGCGAAGGCGGGTCTCGAGGTAGAGCGCGCCGATGACGTCGCTGCCACGCGCGCGGATGGGCACACACGCGATCGACTGGAGCATGAGCTGGTGGACCGAGACGTACCCGGCCATGCGGGCGTCCTCACGCGCGCTCACCGTGACGATCGGCTCGCCGATGTGGACGACACGTTCGGCGATGGACTGGGAAAAACGAGCGTGCGCGTCGTCGCCCTCGCGGCCGCGGAACGCATGGACCGAAAGCGCGAAGGGGAGCGCGGAAGGATCGGCGCCAGGTTCGCGCGGGGCCTGCACGCTCTTCAGGATGACGAAGCCACGCTCGGCGCCGAGGAGGGCGATCGCGTGGTCGGTGACCTTGTCGAGGAGGCGAGCAAGATCGACTTCGCCCGCGATGGCGCGGTTGATTTCGAGGATACGCGCGAGGCGTTCTTCCGTGGGAGCCTTGCGGGGAGCGGCGAGCGTGCTCGACGGGGAAGCGTTCGAGGGCACGGGCAGCGGGGACGAGACCGAGGGCGCGTGCGCGGCGGTCGGCATGCAGAACGCACGCAGGGCGCGGCGACGCGGGTCGTCCCAGAAGACCTCGCGGAGATCACGCGGCAAGACCGAGGCGATCTCTTCGAGTACGGCGAGCGCGGCTTCACGGTCGCGGCGCGCGAGCATGGGTTTGCCGCCGTCCTCGTGCAGGGCCGCGCGGGCTTCGAGGGCACGGGCGATGAAGTCTTTTTGCCCCGACGCGCGCGCGACTTCGAGGGCCTCCTCGCAGTGCGCCGCGGCCTGTCGTTCGTCGGCGCGCAAGGTGGCGACGCGGGCACGCGCGAGCGAAAGAAGCGGGCGATGCGCCGAGCCGCCGCCGAGAGCCGCCGAGGCACGTTCGAGCTCGGCTTCGAGATCACGCGCGCCTTCGCCGGGGGAGACGGGCATGACGAGGACACGTTCGAGCCGGGCTTCGGCGGCGTCGACACCTCGACCCAGGCTGTCCCAGCTCTCGGCGCAGGCGCGGCAAAGGCGCTCGGCCGCGGCGGGATCGCCCGAGCGCGCGGCGTGTTCGGCTTCGAGCGAGAGGAGCTGCGCGCGCTGCTGCGGGCCGAGATCGCTGCGCTGGAGGACGAGCTGGTCGATGGAGACACGCGCCCGCGCGAGCCGGCCGAGGTAAAGCTCGAGGTTGGCGAGGTTCAGGAGGGCCTGCCGGAGCGTCGCGGCGCGGCCCGAGCGGTGGCCCATGTCGACAGCGGCTTCGAGGTGCAGGAGCGCGGCGGCGAGGTCGCCTTGGGCCTTGGCGATGCCGGCGAGGTTCAAGCGCGTCGTGGCCACGCTGCCCGCGTCGCCCGCTTGTTCGGCGGCCGCGAGGCCCTCTTCGTACGCGGTCTTCGCGGGGTCGAGCTGATCGTCGCGTTGCAGGGCGAAGGCGAGCGAGCCGAGCGCGACGGAGAGGATCCGGGGCTCGGCGACGGCGCGGGCGAGGCGCACGGCGCGCGCGAGGGTCTTCTTGGCGTCGTCGTGCCGCGAGGAGAAGCTTTGCGCGAGGCCCGAGACCGCGAGGGCGTCGGCGGCGATCGAGAGCATGACGCGGGCGCGACGGCCCTCCGCACGTGGAAGGGGAGCGGCGTCGTCCGCGGCGGCCGAGAGCCCGGTGCGTTCGGCGGCCGCGCCTGCTTGCGCCTCGGCGCCCGGGTAATCGCCGGCGCGAAGGAGCGCGCGGGCCGCGTGCAAGCAGTAGGAAGCGGCGGTCTCGGCGTCTGCGACGAGGGCTTCGTCGTGGACACGTTCGAGCTCGGCGATCGCGCGCAAGGCATCGCCGCGGCTCGTGAAGAGGCGGGCGCGGGCGATCGCCACGGCCGGTGAGGGATCGTCTTCGAGGCGCGCGAGCACCTCGGCGGCCTCGTCGACGTGGCCGCGATCAAGCAACTTGATCGCGCGTTCACGGTCGGTGCCGCGCTCGTCTTCCTCGGCGAGCAGCCGATCGACGTCGTCGACGCTGGCGACGGGAGCACGCGCGATGGCCTCGACGATCGCGCGGATCTTGCCGGGCAGGAGGCTCGCGCGGCGCGCCACGTGATCACTCACGACGTCGCCAAGCGAGGGGATCGCGCAACGCACGAGGTCCCGCGCGCGAAGCTCGTCGAGGGGCGGAAGGGCGAAGAGCTCGAGCGTGGGGCCGGGCAAGCTCGGCAGGCGCTCGGGATCGAAGGTGACGACGAGGCGAGCGCCGGCCGTGCGTAACACCGCGAGACGGTCGAGGTCGGGCTTGGCGAGGCGATCGGCGTCGTCGACGAGGAGGATCGCCTCCTTTTCGCTCTCGGCCGCGGCGAGCTCGAGGTCCATCGCTTGTCCGGGATCGGGCGCGACCGCGGCCTCGACCCACGCGACAGCGCGTCCCTTCACGCCGAGCCACCACGCCACGCGCCGAAGCAGCGTGCTTTTGCCCACGCCAGGCAGACCCGTGACGACGATGGCGCCCCCCGGGCGAAGGGACTCGACCTGCGCGTCGAGCGCGGCGGCATGTTCGTCGAGGCCCACGATCGGCCAGGCGAGCGCGCCTCGTGAGGGGAAGGGCTCGGGCATCGGCAGGGAGGCGGCGCGGCGGATGGCGCTCGCGAGCTCGTCCGCGCTGGGAAAACGGCTCGCCGGATCGGGGGCGGTCGCGCGTTTTTCGATCTCGTCGAGCGTGGCCACGACCGCCGGATCGAGCGAAGGTCCCACCACGACGAGGGCTTCCCGCAGCGTGACGCCGAGGGCGTAGATCTCCGCGCGCACCCCGAGCGGCGCACCCGAAAGCAGCTCCGGCGCGGCGTAGCGTGGGGTCAAGCCCGACGGTCGTTCGCCGCCGTCACGAAAGTTCGCCGCGAGCCCGAGATCGACGAGCGTCGCGCGGCCGCCCGGCCCGACGATGATGTTCGCGGGCTTCAGATCGCCATGCAGCAAGAGCGCACGATGCAGCCGCGTGAGCTGGTCGGCGGCCTGCGCGATCGCCGCGAGGATCTCGAGAGGTTCATCCGGTTCGTCAAACCGATCCGCCAGGCTCTTGCCAACGACCAGCTCCCGCACGAGGTAGGCGCGTCTGCTGCCGGGCAAACGACCGAACCCGAGGATCCGCGGCACGCCGAGCCCTTCGAGGCCGGAGAGCGCCACGGCCTCGCGCACGAGGGCGAGCATCTCCCCTTCGCTCGCTCCTTCGGCGAGGACCTTGAAGGCCACGGTAGCGCCGGTGATGTGGTCCTTGGCCGACCACACCTCTCCGCCGCCGCCCTTGCCGAGGGGCGCGATGGGCTCGTAACGCGGCGGGAGCAGCAACGTTCCCCGGGTCCTCTCCCTTGTCAGAGGATGTAGTCGATGCTGGCGCCGAAGTACACGCCCGAAGTCAGGGCGAACCCCACGTCCGCGCGCGCCTGGAGCATCTTGAGGGGCTTGTAACGGAAGCTCACCTGCGGCAGCGCGATCCACGGGAAAATGAACGGCTTCGATCCGCCGTTCGCCCAGCTCGGCTCGGCGTAGTCGCCGAAGTGGCCGTTATCGACCTCGCAGTACAAGGCGTTCGGGGTGCCGAGGCCGGTGCAGTCGTTCCACTGCGACGGGACCCCGGGATCACTGCCCGTGCCGGGATACACCTGCCGCCGATAGAGGTCGCCGATGACGCCGCCGATGCCCACGCCGCCGCCGAAGAGCAACGAAAAGCGGCTCCTACCGTCGAGCGGCACCTCGTAGAGGATCTCAAATTTGCCGTAAAGGATGGCGAGATCACTCTGGACGCGCTCGTAGGAAATGTCCGGCTGGCCCTTGCCTTTGAAGAGCATGTCGCCCTTCGAGTAGTCGGCGTAGGACAAGGAGAAGACGTATTCGAGCCGGTCTCTACGCGAGCCAAACTCGAGGCCCCCCATGGGCACCTGCACGGTCGCGCCGCCGTCGGCGAAGATGTTCAGGATCCCCCGCGGGATGATGCCGTGGCGGTAGCGGATGCCGACGTAGCGGTACGACTTCGTGGGATCCTCTTTGGTGTCCCAGATCCCGGACGCGCCGCTGTCCTTGGTCTTTTTCTCCTTCTCGCCCGGCATCTTGTCGCCGGCAGACGCCTCCTCCTTGGACTGCGCCTTTCCGGCCATCGTATCCTCGGCGTCCTTGTCGAACCCATCCTCGGAAGGCTGGGCCACCGCGGTGCTGGTCACGAAGAGGGACGCGCCGACGGTCAGGAGGGCGAAGCGGGCAAGCAGGGCCTTGCGGGACATGGAGCGCTCTTTCATCGGTTTGTTCGAGGAAGAGAAGAAGAACGCCCGCACACTACACGAACCCGCTCCTCTTGAAAGCCCCCCCATCGCCGAGAGCCCCACGAACGCCCCGACACAGTAACCAGTATTACTCCGCGATTCGGTCCGCGACGGATCCATTGGGGCTCTTGGCCACCCGAGGCCCCGATTTTTCCTGGAAACCCGCGTCCTACCGGGGTCCCAAGGACGAGGGAGTGCTCGACGCGTTGCATGCGCGCGGCATTCTTGTAGGTAATCGGGAGGCACAGATGATCCTCCACCAGGTCCGGGTCGAGCAGGCGATCGATCGAGACGCGCGCGGGCGCTTCGTGAAGGAGCTGTGCATCGTACGGGGCGACGGCGGGGGCGGCGAGATCCCGCTGGCGATGGTGCGCAAGCGCTCGGCGGAGCTCGGCGGCACGCGAGGGGCGGTGCTGCTCATTCACGGCTACGGACAGAATCGGTACACCTGGCACTTGCCGGCGCGTAGCCTGTCGAACTACCTCGCCCGCGAGGGCTTCGACGTCTTCAACCTGGATCTACGCGGCCACGGCCGCTCCAAGCACCTCGGGGCGCGGCGGCCGCACGACGTGAGCGAGTTCGTCCAGCAGGATGTGCCCTGGGCGATCGAGGAGGTGCAACGGCTCGCAGGCCCGAAGCCAGTCTTCCTCGTGGGACACTCGCTCGGCGGGCTCGTCAGTTACGCGACGGCGCCGCTCGCCCGAGGAGCCATCGCAGGCGTCGCGACGCTCGGGAGCCCCTACCATTTCACGCGAGGTTCCTTGCCCCTCACCCTGGCGGGACACCTTTTGCTCGCGGTGGATCGGCGCATGTCGTTTGGCCACGGGGCGCTCGCGTTGCGCGGCGTCGGGGAGCTCGTGCGGCTCGCGCGTGTCCTCGTCGAGAGCCCCATTTTCCCGCTGCCGATCCGCGGCTTCCGGCCAGGCTCGATGGAGCCCGTCGTGCTCTCGCAGCACCTGTCCCTGGCGATGGATAACGGCAGCATCACGGTGCTGCGGAACATGTTCCTCGCGGCGGCGGAGGCGCGGCAGAGCGGGCATCGGCTCGGGGGTTTGTCGGGGTTCGTGGAGGGGTTCGAGGCGATGGATGTGCCGCTCCTGGTGATTGCAGGCGAGAGCGACGATCTCGCGCCGCCGGCGTCGGTGGAGCCGGCGTATCGATCGAGCCGCTCGCGGGACAGGACGTATCGGGTTTTCCCGCAAGGCCACATCGATCTGATCATGGGGAGCCGGTCGACGGGCACGGTCTGGCCGCTGCTCGCGCGGTGGATGGGCGAGCGCTCCGCGCATTGAAATTGAAGGAAAGGCGGGTTTGGCCGCCCCGCCCATTCACCAGCCGATGGTCACCGCGAGCGGATCCGTGGAGGAAGGGGGCGCCGAATCCGGGGCGCGTTCTTCCTGCGAGCGGAGGACGACGCGCACGGGGCGCGGCGGCGGGGGCGACGATATCGTTTGCCGACCGAGGGCCACGGCCACCGTGAGATCGGTGACGGGCATGATGACCTCGCCCCACGGGACATGCCCCGGCGCGACGGCGCGAAGGACCCTCCAGCGAAGCTCACAAGGAATGCGGCCGCGATGCGGTCCGACCGAAAGCAAGGTATCGTCGAGGTAAATACGCGCGTTGGCCGGCGTGACGTGGACGCAAAGAAGGATCGTGGGATCGGGCGACGCCTCGGTGGATGGCTGGAGGGAGGTCCGCGTCGACGGCGGATCGTCGTGAGATTCGTGAACGCCCGGCACGCAGCCATTGGCGAGGCTGTTCGACTGCATTCGCTCCCCTCCCGAGCACGCGCCACGAAACGTTCGGCGTCGATGGCTCCCAGGGACTCTGACAAACGTAATGGCAAACGCAAACTCAACGCACGGTTTATCGCGGGACGGGGGCGTCCCAAGCGAAGGCGGGGTCTGCTAGAATCCGCCCCATGTCTATCAAGGATCGGATCGTCTCCGAGGGATTACGGCTCGCGGCGAACCCGCAGGTCGCGAAGCTGATGCAGGACGAGCGGTTCATGAAGCTCGTGATGACGGCGATGAGCATGCCCGGGCGGGTGTCGACGTTCACGACGGAGCAAAAAGAAACCTTCGCGAAGTCGATGGGCCTGGCGACGTCGGACGAGGTCCGGGATCTGCGGCGCGTCGTGGCGTCCCTCGAGCAAAGCGTGACGCGGCTGCGGGCGAAGCTCGACGGGCAGTCGTCCTAGATCAGGGCGCGACCTGGCGGACGGTGCGGAGCGGCGCGTCCTGGGCAGGCTCCTCGATCGCGATCGAGCTCTTCGCGAGCCGCCCGCGCGCCGCCGTGAGCTCGCGTTTCTCCTCGGGCCGGAGCGTGCCCGGCTGCTTCGCCTCGATCTGCTCGGCAAAATCGAGCCAGCGCTCGGCGCCATCCCGGTCCCCGAGCCTCATCAGGGAAAGCCCCCGATAAAGCCCGTAACTCACCTGCTTGCGCGGCGAGAGCGCAGGAACCTCGTCCTCGTGGTCGCCGAGGTTCTCGGCCACCTCGAGGTACCGGCCGTCCTGGTATGCACGCTGCGCGTGGCCGAGGTATCCGCCGCAGCCGATCAAGAACAGGAGGAAGGACGAAGCGAGGAGCGCGCCGAGGCGTCGCATGCCCGATCTATAACCCGACGACGGGCAGGGCCCAATGAGTAAATCCGCGAAATTGGGCGCGAAATTGGTTTTGCGCCGTGCGAAGGGCGCTGCGCAGCGCGCGTTTCACCCGGCAAACATGAAAAAAGGCCCCCCGCGCGGGAGCGGGGAGCCTTCGGGAGACGCGTCTCGGCGGGGTTACTTGGCGTCGCCGCGCGCGTAGATGCTCGCGACGTAGTCGAGGACGTCACGCGCGGAGATCTCGTTGTAGCCGAAGTACTTCATCATCCGCGTCTTGATGATGTCGATCTTCTCCTGCGTCTCCTTGTCGATGACGCTGGAGACGAGGGTCTGGAGCTTGATCGCGTCCTTCTGATCCTCGAAGAGCTTGAGCTCGAGCGCGCGACGCAGGCGGTCGTTCGTGTGCCACTCGAACTTCTTGCCGTCGACGGCGAGCGCGCCGATGTAATTCATGATCTCGCGGCGGAAGTCGTCCTTGCGGTTCTCGGGGATGTCGATCTTTTCCTCGATCGACCGCATGAGCCGCTCGTCGGGCTCGACGTCCTCGCGGGTGAAGCGATCCTTGACCTTCTCCTTCAAGGTGTAGGCCTTGATCGAGTCGATGTAGTTCGCCGCGAGCTTCTGGATCGCGTCCTCGTCGGCGCTGATCGCGCGCTGGACCTCGTTCTTGACGATCTCCTCGTACTCGCGCTTGACCATGCCGATGCACTCGCCGAAGCGCTTGCGTTGCTCGTCGCTCGAGATGAGCGAGTGGTGGCGCAGGCCCTTCTCGAGCTCGCTGAGCACCATGAACGGGTTGATCGTGCCCTCGCCGACGTCATTGACGAGCGCGTTCGAGATCTTGTCCTGCACGTAACGCGGGCTGATGCCGTCCATGCCCTCGCGCGGCGCCTCTTTGCGCAGCTCCTTCACGGTGTCCTGCGTGTAGCCGGGCAGGACCTTGCCGTCGTAGAGCTTCATCTTCTGCACGAGCGAGAGGTTGTGCTTCTTCGGGTCCTCGAGCCGCGTGAGGACAGCCCACATCGCGGCCACCTCGAGGGTGTGCGGGGCGATGTGTTTGCCGCGGATCTTGTCGCGGTTGAAGTCCTTCTCGTAGATCCGGATCTCCTCCGACACCTTGGTGATGTAGGGGATGTCGATCTTGATGGTGCGGTCGCGGAGCGCTTCCATGAACTCGTTGTTCAGTAGCTTCTTGTACTCGGCCTCGTTGGTGTGACCGAGGATGACCTCGTCG
>JANMGF010000595.1:0-7286 GCA_031374535.1 Polyangium sp. (in: bacteria) | reverse complement strand
CGCCTCGGTGCTGCCCCAGGTGATCCGGTTGATCCCGGTGGTCGTTGGGTCGGGTGGGACGATGATCGTCGTGGTGGTCGCGGTCCTCGTGGTGGTCGCGGTTGTGTCGTTGAAGGATGACGCGCCGAGCAAGGAAGAGTGCAAGAAGATCAAGCAAATGTGCATGAGAGAGTGCGAATCCGCGTTGCCCACACCGGACTTTGGCTTTGCTTACTTCAGATGCAAAAATGAATGCCTCGAGCGGCATGGGTGCCCTCGGGATTCTTGATGTGAGAGAGGAACCGCAGCTATGGACAAGGAAACGGCGAAGCAGATCATGGCGAGAGCGAGGGAATCTATTAGGCGTTTGGATGAGATGGTCCAAGTTGCACTGTCCAATGGCGACGAAGACGAACTGCGCGTCGTTCGGCGTGCTGCCGCTCATGCTCTTTCGGAGCTGCAGGACAGGCTCATCGACCCCATTCTCCGCGAATACCCGGACCTCCTCCCCGAAGGCGTCGACTATACGCCGTTGAAGGGTCCGACGTTCACGGAGCTGGCCGAGAAGTTGAGGCCGGCGGCTTCGAAGAGCGATATCCCGAGTGGCAATGAGCCGTGAGCCTCCGCCGCTCGTGTCGGCCGCGCGCTTCTCCTTGATCCCGGTGGTCGTTGGGTCGGGCGGGACGATGATCGTCGTGGTGGTCGCGGTTCTCGTCGTTGGAAAATAAAAGGAGCAATTAATGGACAAGAAGACCGCCGAGAAGCTGCTTGCAATATCAATGGATTGCACGCGTGACACGAATGAGTCGATAAAGCGAGTCATGGAACGCTGCGACGAAGAGACGTTCAAGATATATCGTGGGCATGGCGGAAGGATCATGGGCTACCTCTTTACCGAGGTCATCGCGCCGATTCAAAGCGAGCACCTCGATCTCGCGCCGCCGGATTTCAAGCTGATGAAGGACGTCGAGCGACCGAAGCTGACGCTCACGAAGGAGGCCCGGGACGAACTGATCGCATCGCTGAACCAACTCTACGAGCGGATCGATGCGATGGCAGGCTTCGTGCGCGAGAACTGCGACGCGGTGGAAGCTGCGGCATATCGTGGCAGGATCCATGAAGTGCTCGTTCACGTCTCCGAGGCCATGGCGAGTGTGCTCGCTGCGCACGTCGAAGAGAAGTGATGGCAATGCGCGGCGTCGCGAAGGTGCTGTCGAAAGTCGTACCTATTCGAGGGGTAGGCAGGCGCAGCCATGGCACGGGATGAACCAACAACTTGTCGCGCCGTTGAACACGAGCCGAAGGGTTGCCAGGCATGCCGGCCCCAGGTGGCGGTCGGTTCAGGCGATGCATGCGAGAGTGCATGGAGGCAGAAGGGTGTTCATTGTAGGAGTAGGGAAATGAAGTTTGGCACGGTGGAAGCTGCACGAGTCGTGCGCGATGCCAGCATCGAGGCAATGGATGCTCTCAATTCGGTGGTGGTCGAGGTCGCCCCCCTCTTGTCGGAGGCCGGCAGCAAGGACCTACGATTGGCAGTCGCAAGGAGCATGACAGCGATACTCGACAATCTCGTGAACCCCGTGCTGAAAGAATATCCAGAGCTCGATGTAGATGAGGACACCTGGGGGGATATTGCAACTGGTAGGGCCAGAGCGCGGCTGACCGCTACCACCGACTCATCGAACGAATGATGAATCATCCGCCGCGGCAAGCCCGAGGAGAAGCTCGATGCAGACGTGGCAGCATGGAAGGCTGGCAAGCCGGTACCTCGAGACGTCGTCGCGTCCGCACGTCGAGCACTCGAAATGTTGGGGGTCGTGCCAGGACCGTGACACGCAAAGCGCGCCGAGCGGGCGAGGAAGATTGACGAGCACCCCCAGCGCCCGTTCGTCTCGGAACCGAAAGTTTGTCCCTGTGCTTGACAGCCCCGTTTGTCTCCGGTAAGGATTGTCCCCGGAGGCCCTCTACAAGAACCGAAGGCGGGGAGCAACCGTCAGGGTGTATCGGGCGAGGCGGAGGGCGCGGGCGCGGGTCGGGCGTTTTCGTAGTGCTGCACGACATGCGGCCATCGCCGCCACCACTCCGTACCGGCGAGGGCGGGGCACTCCCGCTCCATCTGGGGGACGAAACAAGCCACCCACTTGTCTTGGCAGGCCGATATCTCCGACGCCGTCCCTGAGCACGACCAACCAAACGTTCTACTGCAGACGCCCTCGGCTGACCAGACTCGGCGCCAGAAGCGCGCACCATGCGGGTCCTCGCAGGGGGCACAGCGGACGGGATCGTCGTCCGAGCAGCCGCCTTGCTCCGGGCACGACACCAACAAGCAAGCCGCCTCGCATGCGTTCTTGTCCGCCCCGGTCTCCTGCTCACACGAGCCCTGTTGGCACCTTCGGACCACCTCTTCGAGATCTTCGTAGCATCGTTTCAAGCCATACCATTGGTTTTTTGCGTACGGTCTCTCCTCCCAATAGGGCTTTTTGGCCAGCGCGGGGCACATGCGTTCTCCCTCTTGCTGGAAGCACCTGTCGAAATCTCTGGATTCACGTTCTGTCCACTTCGCTGGATCCGGCGAGGGAGAGCAGAGCCGGTCGACCTCGTGCAGGATACGCCAATAGGGCGCGCCCTGCTCGTCGTCGCAGGGCTTGCACCAGATGGGATCGAGCTCCGTGCAGCTTACCTGGTTCGGGCACATCATCTGCACGCACCCAGCCTGGCAGGCCTCCTCCAGCCCCTCGATGGGGCTCCAGCACACGTTGCCCCCGGCCTCGCAATGGTCGAAAACGGCCGCAAGGTCTTTCTCGCAGACGTCGGCGCTCAGCGGGTCGGACCCGGCGCGGCGCACCGTAAGGCCCACGCCGAGGGCGAGGGCGAGCGGGAGGCTGAGGGCAGCGGCGATGAGCTTCTTGCGGCGGGTCATGGTGCAGCTCCCGGATTCTCGTCTCGTTGGAGTGAACCTACACGATTACGGCCGCGCACGCGAAGATTTCTGCCGTCGCCGTTCCCACCCGGTAGTTGGTCCGCTTCGCCCGGGCCGCGTAGCATGGGCAGAGCGGGAGATAAGGGATGAGAACGCTGCTCGTGGGTCTGGTCTTCGTGTGGTTTGCCGCGCTCGGCCCCGCATGCTCCGGGACGTGCAAGAACCCGAAGCGCGGTCCCGTGGATGGCGTCTCCGGCACCCCGGAGGGGATCCTCGTCCAGTGCAACGTGGTCATTCTCTGTAAAGGCGGCTCCGAGATCCGCTTCGACGGAATGGCCGACCCGCAAATCATCGACACGGGCAGCCATTTTCAAAACCAGATCAAGTGCGAAAAGGCGGGAGAGGATAAGAACCCCCAGAAAATATGTGATGGTATCCAAGTCTCCCCCCAAATCATCTGCCTCGACCCTCCCGGCTCCGGCTGCAATGCCGGCACTGGGACCGGCAGCAGCACGGTGATCATCGTCGGCGCCGCCGCCAGCGGCGATTATCGCAGCGACCCGAGCGGCGACGGGGGCGCGAGCGGGTATAGCGGCGGCGGCGACGGCGCGGGCGGCCAAGGGGGCTTTTGACCCTTCGTCCGCGTTCGAGGCTCAAGCGAAGCCTGGCTTTGCCGCTTCGACGGCAAGGGACCCCTCCTTCCCGGTTGGTCCCCGGGCAGAAAGTTTGTCCCTGTGCTTGACAGCCCCGTTTGTCTCCGGTAAAGATTGTCCCCGGAGGCCAACGCCGGGCGTGCGCTCCTGACCCGAGTAGCAAGAAGACACTCGCGTCGGCCTCCCTTTTCTTGCGCGGTTTGCTGTATCCTCACCGCGCCATGCCGCGCGCCCGAACCCTCGTCCCGTTCCTGTGCTTCTCGCTCCTCGCGCCTACCGCCTTCGCCGCGCCGAAGCACAGGATTGCGTTTCGCCTCGACTACAACGCTCCCCCCGACGCGTCGTGCCCGGACGCCGAGGAGGTTGCGCTCCAGATGGCGGGCGAATTTGGTTATCTGGTCGTCCATCCCGGCGTCCCGGCCGTCGTGAGGGTCGATGTTCAGAAAGTGAAAAATGGCTTTCAGGCGGAGATCAGGGCGCCAGCGATGATCGACGGCGCCGAGGCTTGGCGAGGGGTGACCGATGTGCAGGGAACGTGCCGCGAGCTCGCGTACGACGTCGCGGCACTCGTGCGGATTCTCCTCGGCCCTCGGGCGTGGCCCGGCGAGGCGCCACCTGCGCACCTCGCAGCGGTCCCGGAGGCGGAGGCAACCTCGCCCAGCTCGACATGCCTCCCCGCTCCGAACGTGGAGCCGAAGCCCCAACCTGCAGCGGCGCCTGCGGTCGAGGTTGTCCCGTCAGGGCCGTCAGCGCCGCTCGCCGTGACGAAGGCGAGGGCGGACAACGCGCTCGGCGTCTACGTCGAGCGGTACACGAAGCAGGAGGATCCGTACGGGTACGACGAGCAGCCTGCGAAGGCTGAGAAGAAGGCACCGATGCGTGGCTTCGTCGGCGTGGGGCCGGTCATTGTGTTTGGCGCGGCGACGTGGGCGCCTGCGGTGGGGGCGTCGATCATGGGGGGCTTGGGGCTCAATGAGCACGTGTCCGTGGAGATCGAGGGGCGGGCGGCATGGCTTGCGGGGGATGTCAAGGGGGAAGCGATCTCCACGATGACGGCAGGGGGCCTGCTCGGGCTGTGCGGGCACTGGCGGTGGTTCTTCGGGTGCGGTTTAGGGCACCTCGGGGTGATCGCCGTGGGGTGGGATGAAGAGTCGTTCGCGGAGGACAATACGGACGTGTTTGTCCGGCCTGGTTTCGGTGGGCGCGCTGGCGCCCGATTCGATCTGGGCACCTCGTGGGGCGTGCAGGTGGTCGGCGATGTCCTGGCGCTGACGCGGGGGACGCGGGTCGCCATCGGGCAAACCGTCCTCGTGGAACAACCTCCAGTCATGGTCGGCACTTCGTTCGCGGGATTCTGGGAATTCTAGGGTTCGTCGAAGAGCGCTTGACAGTACCCCGACGAACCCACGACCATCCCTTCATGCACAAGTCGAGGATCCGGACGGGGTTGGCGATCTTGGGTCTCATGGTCGGGGGCGCAGCTTCGATAGGGGCTGGATGCGGGAGCCCGGAGACTGCCGCGAACGACTGCGATCCGGACGCTCGTTTTCCGACCCCCTTCTGCCTGCAAGACGCCGGCACCGACGCCCCCACGGACGACGCAGGCGACGCCGGCACCGACGGCCCGACCGCGGACAACGGCCGCTGTCCGGTCGACACGCATGACTGTATCCCCCTCCCCGAAGGCGACGACGCGATCTTCTGGCATCCAGATGAACCTCTCGTCGTGTGGATTGGCGACAACGTCGAGGGCGAGGAGAACCAGCCGAAATGCCCCGCCGAGACGGCCCCCGCCGTGCAAGCGCGCATGTATTCGGATCTCATCGCGCCCCCCGCCGCGTGCGACGCCTGCGACTGCAAGCCTGCGACGGGCGATTGCAATCCCGTCCCCACCTCCATCAACATCCGCGCTGGCACGTGCGACGACCCGAGCGCCGCGACGACCTCCTTCGACGGCCCGCCGGGCTGGGACGGGAGCTGCACCGCGGCGAATGCATTGCCGGAAGGCGCCGAGTGCCCGCCCGGGAGTGGCGTTCCGTGCCTGCAATCGATCGAGATCGGACCGCTGCCGCCTCCGCAGAATGAGAAATGCGAGGTCGACGTGATCGAAGTACCCAAGGTGGCCGGCCTCGTCACGAAATGGCAGACGGCGAGCCTCGCTTGTCGCGGGGAGATGGACACGTCGCTCTGCGACGACGCGGGCAAGAAGTGCCTCCCGAAGGTGCTCTCCCCTTACCGGGTCTGCATCTGGCGGGCAGGGCTGCACAAGGAGTGCCCCGAGAATTTCGACGGGGAGCCCGCGCGCTGGATGTACCCGGAGGAGGTGAAGGAAGGGCGCGCGTGCACGGAATGCGAATGTGGAGCGCCGAATGGCGGGGTGTGCGTGTCGTCGTTGCGGTTGTTTCAGGATGAGAATTGCTCGGCGCAGTTCGACGAGTCGACGACGGCGTCCCTCGGCGGCGACTGCGCCCCGGTCTTCCCGAACGGCCGCGCTCTCGGCAGCAAGGAGGCGGGACCGGCGATGTACATGGCCGGGACCTGCGCGGCGAGCGGCGGCGAGCCCTTCGGGGAGGCGATGGTGGATTTGGACAACTCGGTCACGTTCTGCTGCCGCAAGGCGTTTGTCTTCGAGGGGTAAAGGCTACGCCGGCTTTACAGCCGAGCGCTCTTCCTCTATCGTCCCTCTTCGAGGAGGATCGCCGATGTCTGAACCGAGCTACGCATACGTCCCGGAGGAGGGGTTCGAGGGGTTCGCGCAGGAGTTATCTCAGGGGGCATGGGCGCTCATCGATACCAAGGACTTCGAGGGCGCTGGCCAGGCGGCAGCGAAACCCCTGTGCGATGCTCCTTTGCAGGTCACCTGGAAGCTGCGCGTTGCGTGGGTGCTCGTGGAGCTTGGCGCGGCCCGCGGAGGCGCGGACCTGGCGAAGGACGTGGATAACGCCTGGGATGGCACGCAGAAGAGACTCGCGGGCCTCCTCGCCGCGGGGACCCACGACAAGGCACACGAGAAACGCGCGGCTGCCGCCCGGCTCCAAAAGGCCTTCTTGCTCGGCGCAGGCAGCGGACAGACGAAGCTCCGATATCAGCAGGAGGTCGATTTCGGTCGCACCCAGGCGCAGCTCGCCAAGGAGGCGCAGTATGCCGCGGATATCGCGCTGCTGGGCCTCGATAGCTTGGTCACCGAAATCGAGGAGGCGACGGACGCGCTTGCCGAGGCGATCGGGCATGGCCAAGGAAAAGGGCGACGGCCGAGCGAGAGGCGGCGCGCGGCGCTAGGCGCCTGCTCCACGACATTCGCAGCCGTGGCGGACTCGATCGCGTGGGTAATTCGTCACGGGACGCCCGCCGATCAACCCCGAGCGCAGGCACTCCTCGTCTCGTTCCACGCGCTCGCGAAGCGCTACCCTGCGCCCCCGAAGCCGCAATCGGCCGCCGACCAAGCGACGCCTGCCGGCCCTGCCAACGACGGCTGAGCATAGGTCTCTACTGGGCCGTGGAGCCGGGGCGCCGCCCCGGACCCCGCGGGGGGCTGTCCGCCCCCTCGACCCCGGACCAGGGCAGGCCCTGGACGCGGGGTTGAAAAACTGCGCGATGCGCAGTTTTTCAAGCAGGCCGACGACACGACCGCGGTGCCAGCCGAACCCTCAGCGCGGCGGTCTTGACCTTGGGCGGAGTCGCCCGCCGGTCTTGCCACCGGCTGTTCGATGAACTGCGCGTTGCGCAGTTCATCG
>JANMGF010001383.1:0-1215 GCA_031374535.1 Polyangium sp. (in: bacteria) | reverse complement strand
GTTCCGTTTAACGGGGAGGAGAATTCCATGAAGGTTTACGGTCATCCGGCGAGCACGTGCACGCGTAAGGTCCTTTGCGCTCTTGCAGAGAAGGGCGTGGAGTACGAGTTCATCCTCGTCGACATCATGAAGGGCGAGTCGAAGAGCCCCGAGCACCTCGCGCGCCAGCCCTTCGGCGTCGTGCCCGTCCTCGAGGACGACGGCTTCATGCTCTACGAGTCGCGCGCGATCCTGCGTTACCTGAACGCCAAGCTCGGCGGCCTCGCCCCGACGGATGCCAAGGACATCGGCATCATGGAGCAGTGGATCAGCGTCGAGTCGTCCTACTTCAGCCCGCCCGCGATGAAGGCGGTCCTCGAGATCTTCTTCTCGCCGATGAAGGGCACGACCCCGGATCCGGAGGTCATCGCGAAGGGCAAGGCCGACGCGGCGAAGGCCCTCGACGTGCTCGAGCGTGGTCTCGTGGGCAAGGAGTACCTCGCCGGCACGTTCTCGATCGCCGAGATCACGTACGCGCCGTACGTGCAATACCTCATGGACACGGGCCTCGGCGACATCGTGAAGGAGCGCCCGAACGTCGCTGCTTGGTGGACCCGCGTCAGCGAGCGCCCGTCCTGGCAAAAGGCGCTCGGCAAGGGCCACTGATTCGCTTTTTGGTTTCGCCGTGAAAAAGGCGCGCCGTCCGGGGAGACCCGGGGCGCGCCTTTTTTATGTCTCGCCCGGCCTGCCGCTCACTCCGATCGCACGATCAAGTGAAACCCGAACTCCGTCTCCACGATGTCGCTCATCTGGTTGATCGAGAGTTCGAAAGCCGCATCCGCGAAAGGTTTCACGACATCGGCCCGCTCCACGGCCCCGACCGATCCGCCCCGTGAAGCGGCTCCCGGCTCCTCGCTGTATTCCTTCACCATCTCCTCGAAATCTGCGCCCTCGCGTATCTTGTCGCGCACCTCGAGCGCCCGCAGGCACGCCTCCTCGCGCGTACGCGTGATCGACGCCTCCGCCTTTTTCGCCCCCGAATACTTCACGAGGATGTGCTTGACCGTCACCTTGGGCGGCTCGCCGCTGAACTTCGCGCGTTGGGCGTTTGCCGTGGCAATACAGTTCGCCGCGACCTCCGCGTTTGGCCCCGCCTTCGCGTCCGCCTCGGGCTTGGGGGCTTCTACGGCCTTCTCGGGCGCCTTTTCGACCGGCGCCACGGGCTCGGGTGCGGCG
>JANMGF010001369.1:0-1802 GCA_031374535.1 Polyangium sp. (in: bacteria) | reverse complement strand
CACCGCGCAGTTTTTCAACCCCGAGTCCAGGGCTTGCCCTGGTCCGGGGTCGAGGGGGCGGACAGCCCCTCGCGGGGTCCGGGGCAGCGCCCCGGCTCCACGGCCCAGATGAGACCCATGCTCAGCACATGGCCAGGCTGTATTGGTCGAACGCGAAGCCCGTGGACGAGGCGCTTTGCTCGACGTTCAGCCTCTTCAGCGTCTTCGTGTAGACGAGGAAACCTCGGGGCTCGAACGATGTTGCGTATGCTGCAAAGCGCCGTCATGCATGCGTGCTGCGATGCAGCAGGGTGCGGCGCGTCGTCAGGCGCGGAGCTTTTGCGCCATTTCGGCCACGCGTTTGCCGAGGTAGGTCGCGTGGGCGATGTTGTGCTCGGTGGGCGGCGCGTTCGCCGTGACCGACAGGCCGTACGGGTTGCCGCCGGATTTGTACACCACCGGATCCGTGTAGCCGGCCGTCACGATGACGCCGCCCCAGTGGTAAAACGTGTTGTAGAGCGCGAGCAGCGTCGATTCCTGGCCGCCGTGCGGGTTCTGCGCGGACGTGAAGCCCGAATAGACCTTGTTGGCGAGCCTTCCCTGGAACCAGAGCCCGCCGGCTTGGTCGATGAACGCCTTGAGCTGCGCGCACACGTTGCCGAATCGCGTGGGCGTGCCGAGGACGACGGCGTCGGCCCAGTCGAGGTCGTCGAGCGACGCGCGGGGCTCGTCCTTCGTCTTGTCGACGAACGCGCGCCACGCCGGGTTCCTGTCGATCGCCGCGTCGGGCGCGGTCTCCGCGACGAGGCGCCCGCGCACCTCGGCGCCCGCCGCGAGCGCGCCCTCGGCCACGGCGTGGGCCGTGGCGTGGTTGGTCCCCGTCGACGAATAATAAAGGATCGCTACCTTGGCCATATCAGTGTTTGCTCCATCCGTCCGAGAGTGGGTGCGCACGGTATCACGCGAGGTCGAAGACGATCACCTCTCCTTTTTCGTCACCGTGCCCCGAAAGAACGATCTCCTTTTCGCCGCTCACGGTGGCGCCATCACCGGCGCGGAGCACGTGTCCGCCGAGCCTCACGGCACCCCGCGCGACCTGCACGTAGGCGTGGCGGCCGCCGGCGAGCGTCAGGCGCGCCTCCTCGCCCTCGGCAAAGAGCCCCGCATACACGCTCGCGTCCTGGTGGATCGTGACGCTGCCCTCGCGGCCGTCACGCGAGGCGATGAGCCGGAGACGCCCCTGCTTGTCTTCGTCCGAGAAACGCTTCTGCTCGTACCCCGGCGCGATCCCGCGCTCCGCGGGCTCGATCCAGATCTGGAGGAAATGGACGCTGTCCGTGCGGGAACCATTGAACTCGCTGTGCGTGACGCCCGTGCCCGCGCTCATGCGTTGCACGTCGCCGGGCCGGATGACCGAGCCCGTGCCCATCGAGTCCTTGTGCTCGAGCGAGCCCTCGAGAACGTACGAGATGATTTCCATGTCGCGGTGCGGATGCGTGCCGAAGCCTCGGCCCGGGAGCACGCGGTCCTCGTTGATGACCCGCAGCGCGCGGAAGCCCATGTGGGCCGGGTCGTAATACCCGGCGAACGAGAACGTGTGGTGCGAGTCGAGCCAGCCGTGGTTGGCGTGGCCGCGTTCCTCCGAGCGTCGAAGCGTGATCATCGTCGTCTCCTTCGTCCGGCGGGGGAGTCCGCTTTCCTGCGGGGCCCCGCCCTTCGAGCTGCCATGACTGCACGAGCCGGGCCAGGGGGCGGACCTGCTGTTTTTGCGGAAAAGACGCGCGGCGGTTCCCTCTGGCCTCTCAAAATGATAGACCTCGACC
>JANMGF010001332.1:0-5762 GCA_031374535.1 Polyangium sp. (in: bacteria) | reverse complement strand
GCGCGAAAACCGGAGCCTCTACCGCATGGGCACGATCATCCGCCACACCTTCCTCGACTCGAATGGCATCCGCATGCACGTGACGGATGCGGGTCGCGGATATCCGATCCTCCTCTGCCACGGCTTTCCGGAGCTCTGGTACTCGTGGCGCCGCCAGATCAGCGCCCTCGCCGAGGCTGGTTTCCGCGTCCTCGCCCCGGATTTGCGTGGCTTCGGCGGCACCGACGCGCCCGAGGAGGTCGAGGCGTACGTGATGCGCGAGCTCGTCGAGGACATCCACGGCCTCTTCGACGCGCTCGGCATCGACAAGGCCGCCGTCGTTGGACACGACTGGGGCGGCGCGCTCGCCTGGCAGTTCGCGCTGCGGCACCCCGAGCGCACCGAACGCGTCGTCAGCCTCAACACCCCGTATTTCCCGCCGGGCCCCGTGCCTCCGACGATCGCTTATCGCGATGCCCTCGGCCTCACGGACGAGACGTTTTACATGCGTCACTTCCAGAAGCCGGGCGTCGCCGAGCGTGAGTTCGAAGCGGACGTGCGCGACACGTTCCAGAAGATGATGCGCTCGGCGAAATACGCCGACACCCTCGCGAGTTTCGCCACGGTTGGCAACGGCACCACGTTGCTCGGCCAGATCGGCCCTGGCGAGAGTTTCCTCTCGAAGATCGATCTCGACACGTACGTCCGCATCTACAAGCGCACCGGCTTCCGCGGGGGCCTCAACTGGTACCGCGCGATGGACCTCTCCTGGGAGGAAGACCGCGCGTTGCCCTCGTTCGACATCGCGTTGCCCTCGATGCTCATCGTCGCCGACAAGGACCCGGTCCTCCGCCCCGAGATGGCCGAGATGAGCCGGGCCCACGCGAAAAACATCCGCATCGAGCGCCTCGAGGATTGTGGTCACTGGACCCAGCAAGAGAAGCCCGCCGAGGTCGCCGCCCTGCTCATCGACTTCCTCGGCGACCTCCGCGATCCCTCGATGGAGTGAGCGGGTCTACCCCACGAGCCCCGGCAGCCCGCCCTGCGCTGCATCCCCGAACCCCGACAGCCCGTTCCCCATCGCATTCGCGATCGACACGAAGAGCTTGCCGTGCCGCTCGTAGCCGTACTGGAGGAGCCTGCCCGTCGAGATCGCCCCGCCCGCGCGCCCTGCGAGCACGAACGGCATGTCGTCGTGCAGGTGCATGTTGCCGTCGCAGACCTCGGTGCAGAGCACGACGATGCTGTTGTCGAGCATCGTCGCCCCGTCCTCGGGCCGGCTCTTCAGCTCGTTCAGGAGATACGCGAACTGCTCGACGTACCATTTGCGCTGGAGCAAAAACGCCTTGTATTCAGCCTTCGCGGCGTCGTGCGAGGCGCCGTAATGCGAGGCCTGGTGGCTCCGCATGTCGAAGTTCGGCGTGTACATCTCCGTGCCCGGGAAGCGGCTCATGATGAGCTCACTCGTGTGTTGTGAGGCCTGGATCACGCCCACCTTCGTGAGACCGCAGGCCATCGCCAGCACCATCAGATCGACCTGCGCCCGCAGGAGCGAGGGGAATTTCTCGTCCTTGTAGAGCTCGCCGTCGGTGAAGCCCGACGTGTCGACGCTCGGGTTCTCGCAGCTCGCCGTGGGCACGACGCCGCCGCCCTTGATGCGTTTCTCCACCTCGCGCAGCGACTCGAGGTGCAGATCGAGCTTCGTCTTTTCGATCGACCCGAGCTCGGCCCGCAGCGCCTCGACGTCGCCGATCACGCCGTCGATGATCGTGGATTTCGTCGCGTCCACCTCGGGCATCGAGCCGCTGCCCGCGATCGATCCGAAGAGGTTGTCGAACGCCTTGCGAGGGTTGTCCTCGGGCGTGATGCTTTGCCCCGCGCTCGGGTACGAGATGTGTTTGTCCCCGGACGGGTTGTTGTGGTTCGCCATCGCGCCGAGGTAGAGGTGCCGGTAAGGCGCGTCCTTGCCGACGGTACGCGCGAGGTACTGGTCGATCGACTCGCCATACCCGCCGTCCGCCGCCGTGAGCAGCTTCTTCGCCCCGCCCGGATGGCTGCCGCTGTCCGTCGGGCCCATGCTGAGCCCGCGGAAAAACACGCAGTCACCCTTGAACGACGCGAGCGGTGAGAGGACCTCCGGCAGGTCGAAGCTCGACTCCGATCCGGTCGGATGCCACTTCGACGGCTCGCCGTTCTGGCTCGGCCCCGGCACGCCGTCGGGGAAGTAAAAAAAGATGACGCGCTTGGCCACGCCCGCGGCCTGGGTTTTTCCAGGGCGGAGAAGCTCGAGGAAGGGCAAGGCGAGCGCGGCGGCCCCGAGGCCCTTCACGAACCTGCGACGATCGATCGTGCGGCTCTTCATGGTCTTCTCCTTGCCTACTTCCGGATCCTGAATCCATCGGAGGCGAGCACGTGCACCACGAGCTCGCGCATGTCGAAGCCGCTCGCCTCGAACTTCGCATCGATCTGCTCGATGCCACAGACGTCCGTCACCGACTCGAGCCGGCCCGTCGCGAAGCGGTGGATCTGCGTCGCGAAACAAGTCTTCGCCGCGCGGCTCGACGCGAGCACCGTGGCGAGCTCGGGGAGCGTCGCGTACGGCGCGTGCGTGTTCGTCCCGAGGCCCTCGACGTCGTTCATGTCGCCCGCTGCGTCGACGGGTTTGCCGTTTTCGGTCTCGCGATACCGACCGACCGCGTCGAAGCGTTCGAAGCCGAAGCCCACGCCGTCGATGTACTGGTGGCACGAGTTGCAGGACGGATCCGAGGAGTGCTGGGCGAACCGCTCGCGGGTCGTCGCGTTTGGATCGATGTCGGGCACGCCGCCCGCGTTTGCCGGCGGCTGACCGAACTCCTGGCAGAGGAGGAACTCCCGCACGAAGAGCCCGCGCCGGATCGACGACGACTGATCCGAGTGCGCGTAACTCGCGAGCACGCTGCCATGACCGAGCAGGCCCGCGCGCCGCTCCGCCGGCTGATCGACCTTCACGTGTGAAGCGCCGAGCCCGCCGGCAAGCCCGTAAAGCGACGCGAGGTCGTCGTTGGCGAACGTGTATCCACCGAGGAGCAGCTCGTCGTATTTGCCCGTGCCGTCGAAGACGACGTGCGTCACGAAGCGCCGCGTCTCCTCCGCCATCGCGCGCCGCTCGGCCTCGTCGTACGTCGGGAAAAGCGCGGTGCTCTTGTCGGCCGTGAGCACCCGTTCGACGCCGAGCCACTGGAGCGCGAAGATCCCGAGGATGTCGCGGGCCCGCGCGTCGCCGAGCAGGCGCTTTGCCTCCTCCGTCACGCCCGCGGGCGTCCCGAGCTTGCCGCTCTCGGCCGCCGTGAACAGCGCCTCGTCCGGCATCGATCCCCAGAGCGTGTACGAGAGCGCCGAGGCGATCTCCCAGGCGCCGAGCGCGAACGTGCCGTCTCCACGCGGCGCGCCGAGCTCGAAGCGGTAGAGGAAATACGGCGACGAGAGCATCACCTGGAGCGCGACGCGTACGCCGTCCACGAAGCTCGGCGCGGTCGTCACGAGCGCCGTGTACTTCGTCACCTCGGCATTCGTGAGGGGCCTCCGGAACGCGCGTTTGCCGAAGCTCTGCACGAACGTCGTCGCGCACGCCTTCGGATCCGGACCCGGATCACACGGCACGATCTTGCCGAGGTTCTCCGTGCCCTTCTGCGCGAGCGCCTCGGCCGCCTTCATGTACTGCTCGACGTGGAGGCTCGTCACGAGGCCCGCGCCTTCGTTGTCGTCGTACCCGAAGCCCTTCGGCCGGCTCTCGATGGGAAAATCCTTCGCCCAGTCGTACGTCGTCGAACCGCCGGCGCCGCCCGACGCGCAGCCCTTCGTGAGCACGGAGTTTTCCCCTCCAAACCCATCCGGGACCTTCACGGCGTTCGCCGGATCGGGCACCCACGTGGCCTCGTCGAGGACGAACTTGTACGGGTACGTTCCGTTCTGGAGCGTGCGTTTCGTGTAGTAGAGGTCCTTCGTCGGCAGGTACATCATCGGCCAGCCGCCGGCCGCGATCGTGCCCGGCCAGCCATTGAACTCGCCCGCGACGTGCACGCTCGCGTACTGCTTGCCGTTCGCGGGCAGGATGAACGTGTGCTGGTTACACGCGTCCGCGAGGCACGTGCCGCCCACGCACGAGGCCTTCTCCACGTCGCAATCCGCGTCCGAGGAGCACGAGGCGCCCGAGGGCCCCGTCAGGCCGAAGAGATCATTCACCGTCGCGTTGTACTCGCGCCGGTTGAGCAGCCGGAGCTTGCGCGGGCCAAACGTGGGCGCGTCACACACCGTGTTGAGGCCCAGGATGAACGCGGCCACGTCCTTCGCGCATTGCCCCGTGCAGATCGAGGGATCCTGCTTGGGCATCGTCTCGTCGATGATCGAGACGAGCGCGCTCGTATCGCGGGTCCACGGCACGAGCCTCGGCCCCGTCGCGCCCTCGCCGAGCTTGCCGTGGCACGACGCGCAGAGCTTCTGGTAACTCGCCTCGCCGCTCACCACGTCGCCGATCGGAGGCTCCGCGCCGCCGCTTCCTTCATCGCTGCATGCAGAGGCCCAGACGATCGGCGTGACGAGGAGAGGCAACGCCGTCCAGGTCCACGATCGTCTCGGCGTGTTCGATGATCGACTGCTGCTCATGAACCGTCCCTCGCCACGATCGCGGCGCGCATGAAACCCAGGGACGCGGTTACTCCCATGGCGTAAGAAAGGCAATTGAGCGACGCGTTTGCGAGCTTTCCGAGAGCCTCGTGAAATTTTTCCGAGGTGGCGCGTCGACGCGCTTCAGCCTCGGTGCGTCGCGAGAAACCGGAACCGCTCGGCGAGTCGCCATCCGATCCGCGTCGCCATCGCCATGATCGGGACCTGCGAGTTCACGCCGATGCTCGTCGGCAGGATCGAACCGTCGGCCACGAAGAGCCCCGGCAGCTCGTACGTCTCGCCGTGGGGATCGACGACCCCGCGCCTTCGATCGTTGGCCGCGCGCGCGCTCCCGAGCGGGTGAAAGGCCATGCATTCGATGCGGCGCGCGTCGTAGTTCGTCCTTTCGAACGCGATCGCATCGTCCATCGAACGGAGCGGCCCCGCGCCCGACACCGACGTGTAGACCTCACGCGCACCGGCCGCGAGCGCCATCTCCGCGACGATCGTGTTGCCGCGGCGCAAACGCGCAAGATCCTGCGGCGCCATCTCGTACGTCAGCGCCCGCCGGGCACGTGAAGTTGCACCGCGCGTTGCCCTCGCACGCCTCGGCGTTGCGGCGCATCGGCTTCATCGTGATCCCGAGCTTCGTGGCGCCCTCGACGAACTTCGCCGTCGATCGCGAGCGCATCTCGACGTCAGAAGCGACGAACCCCCCACGGCCCGCCCCATGGTGATCGCGATGATCGGCGTCTGTCCGATCCCGAACGCGTTGGCCATGCCCGACTCCCGAAAGAGCCTGCGGAGCGACTCGCTCGGGCGAAACCGCTGGTAGTCCTCGGGGCGGTAATACGGCCCTTCCTCGAGCACGACGACCCGCAGGCCCGCCTCGGCGAGCAACGTCGCGACGACGGATCCGCCCGCGCCCGAGCCGACCACGGTAACGTCACACGACACCTCGAACGGCCCGGGCAAATCACGCCCGTGGACGATGGGGTCGCTGGATGGCAAGTCTTTCATGGCGCCCGCTCCAGCCTGGGCAGGCGGCGGCGCGCCGTGGTGCTCGGACGGTCGAACCCCGTCGAGGCGAGCTCGTCGCCCTCCTCGAAGACGGCGATACTCGTCGGCACCTTGAAGGCGAC
>JANMGF010001329.1:0-31478 GCA_031374535.1 Polyangium sp. (in: bacteria) | reverse complement strand
CGCCGAACACCTCGCTGGCGATCGTCCCGCTCCGCCCCCCGTCGAACACGCCGTACGTGTGCCCCGAAACGAGCAGCACATCCTGATTCTCGCGCGCGTCCTGATTTCCACGCGCCCCGGACGACCCCGCCTCGACGAGCGTCTCGACCGTCATGGCCAGCGCTTTCCGGGGGGGCTTTCGTTTCATGTCACTTCTTGCCGCGAAACGCGTCCGTCGTCGACACGAGCTCGTGGAGCATTCCCGGCTCGAACGCCGAGTGGCCCGCATCCGACACGATACGAAGGTCGGCCTCCGGGAAGGCGCGGTAGAGGTCCCAGGCGCTCTTCGCAGGACAAACCACGTCGTAACGGCCCTGCACGATGACGGTCGGGATGTGGCGGATGCGCCCCACGTCCGTGATGAGCTGGCCGTCGTGCTCGAAAAACCCTTTGTTGACGAAGTAATGGCACTCGATGCGGGCAAACGCCGCGGCGAACATGTCGCCGGCGCAACGCGTGATGTAGTCCTGATTCTGGAGAAGGAAACTCGTGCTGCCCTCCCACACGCTCCAGGCGCAGGCCGCGGCTTGTCGCACGACGGGGTCTTCGCTCGTCAGGCGACGGTAATAGGCGGCCACGAGGTCGCCCCGCTCGGCCTCGGGGATCGCGGCGAGGTAGGGCTCCCAGGCGTCGGGGTAAAGCGCGCTCGCGCCCTCCTGGTAAAACCAGTCGATCTCCCACTTGCGCAGGAGAAAAATCCCACGAAGCACGAGCTCGCTCACGCGGTCGGGGTGTTTTTCGGCGTAGGCGAGCCCGAGCGTCGAGCCCCACGACCCGCCGAAGACCTGCCAGCGCTCGATCCCAAGGTGCTCGCGCAATCGCTCCATGTCCGCGACGAGGTGCCAGGTCGTGTTGTCCTCGATCGAGGCGTGGGGCGTGCTCTTGCCGCAGCCGCGCTGGTCGAAGAGGACGATGCGATAGACCGCGGGATCAAAAAAACGACGTTGCTTCGGGTCGCTCCCGCCGCCCGGCCCGCCGTGCACGAAGACGACCGGTTTGCCCGTGGGGTTGCCGGACTCCTCGAAGTAGAGCTCGTGCACGTCGGAGACGCGCAGGCGCCCCGTCCGGTAAGCCTCGATCTCGGGATACAGCGTCCTTCGCGGCGTGGGTGCGGCCATGCACGCGGGAGCTTGCCAGAGCGTCCCGCGGCTGTCCATGGACGGGGCGTTTCTTCCAGGCCTCGCGGGGCGCGTGGTATCTCTCGCCGAACAGGGAGAGCTCTCGATCATGACGGAACCCAACGCCTCGCACGCGGCCGACCACGAGCCGCCTCCGCCCGAGCCGGTCGACGACCTCGTGGCCGATCAAAAAAAACGCTCGCGCCGGCTGCTCACGACCGGGGCCCTCGTGGTGGTCCTCGGCGGCGGTGGGCTCTTCGGCTTGCTCCGTTATCAGGACGCGCAAAACACGGCCGCGCTCGCCGAGGCGTGGAGCATGTTCGCGACGTGCGCGGTGGGGCCGGAGCTCGACGCGAATGAGCCCGCGAGCAAGCGGTTTCGGCGGGTGCAGCTCGAGGCCATGACGCTGAACGACGCGGAGCGGATGGCGCCGGGGGGCGATCGTCCGTGGCCGGCGTCGTGTGCGCCGCTGGGGCATGCCGTGGCCGAGACGTGGAAGTCGGCGGGGCGGACGGAGGACGGCGGCAAGGATCTCGGCGGCACGGCCGAAGCGCTGGCGAAGGGCTTGTCCGAGCCGACGGCGCGTATGGACGACCTCTCCGAGGCGATCGACGCGGCGTGGGCGCAGGCAAAAAAAGCGGGCGTGAAGCGCGTCGTGACATCAAGCGGACCCCGCGCGCCGGAGGCAACCCGTCCCCTCGATGCGACGCGCCTCGGTGAGCTCACGGAGCCTCTTTCGCGCACGGCGTTCACCTTGAAGGCGGCCTACACGGACGCGCACCCCGCGGGCGTGATGCGTTTGCTCATCGAGGAAAAGGGCGTGGACAAGGCGCCGTTCCTCTGCACGTTTGCTGCCAAGGACGCGAAGGCCACCTGCAAATCGCTCCCCGAATCGTTCCCGAAGGGCCACGGCCTGCGCCTCTGGGGCACGGCCGACGACGACTCGACGCCGCTCGTGTTCGCGGGTGAGCGTGGCCGAGCCGGCATCTTCCGCGCGGACAGCGGGGACAAGATCGACGCCATGTACAGTTATGGCGGTTATGCCAAAAAGGACGGCGCCGCCGCGGCGCTCGGGTACGACGACAAGACCCGGGACCTCCTCCTCACGCGTCGGCCCCCGGGCGGCACGCCTGGCCGCACGAAGCTCGACCCCGATTTCCGCGTCGGCAACTATTACTACTCGACCCAGATCCTCTGGGACCACCTCGTCCTGCGTGGCGTGACCAAACAAAACGAGCGCCGCCTCTTCGTCTCGCCTTATGGCGTTCAGGGCGAATCTGCGCCGCGATTCGTCGACATCGGCGAGCTGCCGGAGCCGGGCCTCATCGAGGGCGGCGCCGACGAACCCCCGCATATCACGGGCTGCCGGACGTCCGCGTCCATGGTCGTCCGCGTGAAGGGGTATGACAACGACTTCATGAGTTTCCTCGTCGGCGGCAAGTGGAGCCCGCCGATGTCGCCGAAGGTCAGCGACGGCCTGCTCTCGTGCCATGGGACCGAGGCCGTCGTCACGCGCCTCTACCCGGGCGGCCTGGACAAATCGTGGGCCACGAAGATCGCCCAGAGCCAGTGCTCGACCGCCGGCTGCCGCGTGCATGACGTGTCGCTCGAGAAGATGCTGAAAGGTCAATACGAGTTCGGCCCGCGCGACGGGAAGATCGACGCCGTGGACATCGACGGCAAGCTGCTCGTGGTGTGGGCGGCCGGCGAGCGCGGCGGCATCCGAATGCGTTACGCCAAGGCCGAAGAAATCGAGCGCGCGGACGACGCGATCCTCTACGACGATCTCTACAAGGACGGACAGGTGCAAAAACTCTCGACGCTCTTCGACCTGCGCCTGTTCTCCCGTGACGGCTTCGCGATCCTGCTCCTGTCGACCGTATCGGGCGTCTATGCCCTGCGCTTCGACCCGACCGGTGGTATGGCGCCGGTCTCCGTCACCTGGGACTGACGAAGCTCCCCGCCTCCCCCCATTCTCGCCGCGTCGTGTCATGTCCGGGCGGTACGAGCAGCCGCCCGGGGTAGGGCCGTAGGCGCGTCGGGCCTCTCCTTTGCCGAAGGGTTCGGGACGCGACCGCATGCTGGAAAATGCGGCCTCCGTGAGGAGACCCTCTTTTCATTGGCGCTGTCACTCGCTACAATCAGGTTTGCCATTGGATTCGGGGGCGGGTTCCGCCTCCCACGGTCACCGGCGCACGCCCGACGTGTGCCACGGAGGAGCGTGCGATGGGTGCTTGCACGAAGCTCGGCCAGACAGGGGTAACGCTGGGGATCGTCGTCGCGATGGGGGTCGCGCTCGCGCCTGCCTCGGCGTGGGCACAAGCGCCGCTGGCGCCGCTCGAGACGAACCGCCTGGCATTCGAGCCCGGCCCGGTGTTCACGCCGGCCGCTCCGTTCGGAGATGGGTACCGTCGCGTGATCTCGCAGACGCTCGAGGCCTTCGCGGCCTTCGCCGACCTGACGCGTTATGGCGCCCCGCGCGCGATCACGCCGGCCGTGCCAGAGAGCGTCCCCTCGCAGTTCTGGGGCCCCGACTTCCGGACGTACATCCCGCCGAGCCCCGAGCAGCCGACCATTACGTTGGGGCCGGCGCGGGCCCAGCTGATGCCGATCGAGTTCGTGTCCACCTCCGTGGCCGATTCGCGGCGGGGCTTGCAGGGCGTGCTCGTCGGCTGGCAGATTGATCTGCCCTGGATGATTCCGTAAACGTCGAACGCTGCGGCTCAGGCCGACCAGAGCCTCACGCCGCCGCGCAAGCCCATCACGTTGTCCACGAGGACCACGTCGCTCGGCAGCCCCTCGGGCTCCACGTATCGCGCGTTTCCGCCCCCGAGATAAAGCTTGCGGTAGTTGAAAATGGGAGCGATCTGGGCGATCACCTCCCGCACCCGCTCGTTCCAGCGCCGCTTGCCGATCCTCTTCATCTCCGCGTTCGAGATGCGCTCCTCGTACGTCTTGCGCTTGCGGAACGGGTGATGCCCGAGCTCGATGTTCGGCACGTAGTGGCCGTCGACGTAGAGCCCGAAGCCCATTCCCGTACCCAGCGTGATCAGGATCTCCGTCCCGCGCCCCTCGATCACCCCGAGCCCTTGCAGCCCCGCGTCGTTGATGGCCCGCGTGGGCCTTCCCGTGCGACGCTCGATCTCCTGGGCGAGCGGAAAACCGGCCCAGGATGGATCGAGGTTCGGGGCCGTGCGTGTCGTTCCGTTCGTCACCACGCCGGGGAAACCGACCGACACGCGCTCGAATTCGCCGAGCCCGCGGATGACCTCGGCGATCGCGGCGAGCACGTCCTCGGGCACGGATGGCTGCGGCGTGCGGACGCGGACGCGATCGGTGATCGGCGCACCTCCCGCGTCGAGGACCATTCCTTTGATACCCGTCCCCCCGATGTCGATCGTCAGCGTGCGCATGTCCTCATGGTCCACCACTCGAAACTCCATGGCTAGATCGATTCGTTCGGGCCGATCATCAGCTCCGGCTTCACGAGCCCGTCGAACTCTTCTCCCGTGAGCAAAGCGAGCCCGAGCGCCGCCTCGCGGAGCGTCGTGCCCTCGGCGTGCGCCTTCTTCGCGATACGCGCCGCGGCGTCGTACCCGAGGCGTGGCGCGAGCGCCGTCACGAGCATGAGGCTCTGCCCGAGGTGCTCGGCGATCCGCGCTCGGTTCGGCTCGATCCCCCGCGCGCAGTGCTCCTCGAACGAGGCCATCGCGTCGCCGAGCAGCTGGATCGACTGGAGGGACACGTGCAAGAGCAGAGGCTTCATCACGTTGAGCTCGAAGTTCCCGCCGGCCCCGGCGATCCCCGCGGCGACGTCGTTCCCGAGCACCATCGCCCCGACCATGAGCAGCGCCTCGCTTTGCGTCGGGTTGACCTTGCCCGGCATGATCGAGCTACCGGGCTCGTTCTCGGGGATCGTGATCTCGCCGATGCCCGCGCGTGGCCCGCTCGCGAGCCATCGAACGTCGTTGGCGATCTTCATGAGGCTCGCGGCGAGGGTCTTCAACGCGCCGTGGGCAAACACGATCGCATCGTGCGAAGCGAGCGCCTGAAACTTGTTCGGAGCGCCCACGAAAGGCAGCCCCGTGAGTGCGGCGATCTTCGCCACCGCGCGTGTCGCGAACTCCGGATGCGTGTTGAGCCCCGTGCCGACCGCGGTCCCGCCGAGCGCGAGCTCGTAGAGAGGAGGCAGGGTCCGCTCGATCATCGCCTTGCCTTGATCGAGCTGCGCGACCCAGCCCGAGATCTCCTGCCCCAGCGTGATCGGCGTCGCGTCCTGCAGGTGCGTCCGGCCGATCTTCACGATCCCCTGGAACGCGGCTGCTTTTCGCGCGAGCGACGCCCGCAGCACGTCGAGCTTCGGCAGGAGCGTCTCCGTGACCTCCGAGGCGATGGCCACGTGCATCGCCGTGGGAAAGACGTCGTTCGAGCTCTGGCCGAGGTTCACGTGATCATTCGGGTGGATCGGCGACTTCGAGCCGATCACGCCGTTGCTCATCTGGATCGCGCGGTTCGCGATCACCTCGTTCGCGTTCATGTTCGTCTGCGTGCCGCTGCCCGTCTGCCAGATCGAGAGCGGGAACTGAAGGTCGAGCTGGCCTGCGATCACCTCGTCCGCGGCGGCCACGATCGCCCGGGACTCTTGATGCCCGAGGAGCCCCAGCTCGGCGTTCGTGAGCGCGGCGGCCTTCTTGACGACGCCGAGCGCGCGGAGGAAGGCCCGTGGAAAGCGCTCCGTTCCGATCGCGAAGTGCGCGAGCGAGCGTTGGGTCTGCGCGCCCCAGTAGCGAGAGGTTTCGACCTCGATGGGTCCGAAGCTGTCGGTCTCGGTGCGGGTCGTCATGCCCCTCGACTTAGCAGTGTCCGCGCTTGTCATCCGTCCCGATCTTTGCCACCTTCCGCCCCCGACGATTCGACGTGGAGCAAACGATGGCCGGACAGGGCATGGATGCGGTTCCCCGGGAGATCTTGCGCGCGGCCTACGAGCGCAAGCCGATCTATCTGCTCAAGATCCCGCTGCATTATGGTCTGTGGGCGGGCCTCGCGTGGGTGCTCTACGCGACAGAGCATCACCGCTTCGCGATCCCGATCGGCGTCGTGATCTCGTGGACGATCGCGAACCTGATCCGTGGTCTCGGGGCGGTGGGGCATGACGCCGTGCATGGAAACCTCACGCGTTCCAAGCCGCTCTCGTACCTGCTCGCGCTCGTGTGCTGGTCCCCCTCGGGTTTTCCGGTGACGCTCTACGCGAACTATCACCTGCACCACCACAAGATCACGAACACGTACCCCGACGTCGACAACGTGGTGGTCACCGATTACACGAAAAATCCTACCCTGGCGAAGCTCTTCCTCTTCGTCGTCTACACGTTCGCATACCCGTTTTATTTCCTCGCGCAGATGCTGAAGTTCTACATGGCCCGCCTCACGCCGCTCCTCCGGCTGCGGGCGAACCTGGAGACGATCGGCATCTTCTCGCTCGTGGGCCTCGCGGCGTGGCTCATGCCGCTGCAGGTCTGGTTCTTCTTCTTCGCGCTCCCCTTCATCTTCGGCGCGATCCTCGCCAGCGTCACCTCGATGATCGAGCATTTCGAGATGCCCGCGACGGACGACGACGCGTACAGCTCACGCACGTACGGGACGAAGAGCCATTTCCTCAATTTCCTGTGGAACAACGTCACGTACCACAACGAGCACCACAAGTACCCGGGGATCCCGTTCTACAACCTGCGCCGCTTCCACGAGGCCGCGTATCCCCATTACGACGAGCGCGTGAAGGCCGAATGCCACGGCTCGGTGCTCGGCCCGATCTTCATGCTCTGGGGCCGGATCCTGAAGCTCGACGTCGAGAAGCTCGAGGCGAAGTACGAGGGCCTCGACAAGCAAAAAGAGCGCGAGAAGATGCTCGCGGTGCCGGGGATCCAGCCGGGCGCGGCCTGATCGAAGCTCAGCTTCCCGGCACGCAGATCGCCGTGGGCCCGCCCGCCCCGAGACACGCAAATCCTGGATTGCAGTCCATGTTCGAGCCACAAGGCATCGAGCAGCGGCCGGCCTGTGGATTACATCGATGGCCGCCGCACACGATCGCCGTGGCTTCCGTGCAGAGCGGGGAAAGGGGGCTCGGCGGGGGCGTGGTCGGGGTGACGGCGCCCTGGCCTTGGGGCAACGCGCCGTAGGGCTGCTGTTGCCCGTACGTCGGCTGTCCTGCGACGGGTGGTTGCCCGGGTCCAGGCGGCGCGTACGCGTTTCCCCCCTCGACCGTCGGGGGCGAAGCGTCCGACTGGCTCCCCCCACACGCCGCGAACAAGAGCAGCGCCGCGAGCCCGAACCCGCCCGCGATCCCCCCGCGAAAGCCGCGCCGCCCCCGATGTCGTTGGCCCATGCGTCGCAGCGTAGCGAAGATGCGGGGAGATGAAAAACTCTAACGCGTGACGCCGATGTGCTCGATGGGGTGGGCTCCGGCTACGCGACGCGTCGGAGGGGCGGGGCGAGCCGGACCTGCAAGGGCGACGTGCGCGCGAAGGTCGGGAGGCGGCCGGCGAAGCCTCGGCACCGAAGGGCGAAGGTCGGGAACACAAGCGTGAAGGTCGATCACCGCGCGGCGAAGCTCGGGGACGAGCCGGCGAAGCCCCGCCACACGCCGGGGATGAAAGCCAACGTACCGGCGAAGCTCGGCCACGGACCGACGAAGGAAACCAACCAACCGGTGAAGCTCGGCCACGGTCCAGCGAAGCTCGACCACGGACCGATGAAGGAAACCAACGTGCCAGCGAAGCTCACGGGACGGCCGAAAGACCCTCAGCCCGCCCGCCCGCCCCGCCTCACGTCCCCTCCGCCTCCTTGCAGCAGCGGAACCCTTCCTCGTACCCGTAATCGTCTTCCTTGTGGAACCCCACCGTCGGCCGACACCGGCCGCGCACTGGGCCCCACCAGCCGCCTTTCAGGCCGCTCCGGTTCGGGTACTTCTGCTTCGGCCGCACCACCCATTCGTTGATGTTGCCATTCAGATCGTAGACCCCGAACGGCGACACGCAGCGCGGCATCGAGCCCGTCGGCAAACGCTGATCGAGCTTCTCGAGCTCGGCCTTGCACTCCGGGCGCTTCATGCAGCGCTCGTACTTGTAGAGCTTCTTCTCGCGCTTCCGGTAGGGTTTGTCGATATTGCACGCCTTGGGATCACGCGCGTAGCCGTACGTGTACGGCAGCATCGCCTCGCCCTCGCAGGCGAAATTGAACTCGGCCTCCGTGCAGAGACGTTTGCCCTTCGCCTCGCAGAGCTTCTGCGCGTCGCCCCACGACACGAGCAGCGCCGGGAGCTCGCCCTTCTGGTTCGGCCATTCATAGCGGTCCATGCAATACCGCATCGGCGTGCGTTTCTTGGACAGGCACACCGACGGCTCCTCGTACTGCATGCAACGCTCACTCACCGTGCTCGGGCCGGATCCCTCCCCCTGCTCGGCGGCGCGTTTCTTCTTCGACTGGTCCTTCTCGAATTCGTCGTGATGCTCGACGCACCGTTGCTGCACGAGCGGGCAGTACTCACCGGCGACGAGCAACATATCGGAGGGACAACCCTCGCTCGTCCCAGGCAATGCCGCCTCCGCATCCGCAGCCGCGTCCGCAGCCGCGTCCGCTTCCGCATCGGCTTCCGCATCGGCCAGGGCTGCGTCGAACTCCGCGGCCGCGTCCGCTGCGTCCGCTGCCGCATCCGGCGCCGGGGGCGTGGTTTGGCTCGAACATGCGGGCGCCGTCGCCGAGGTGGCGAGCGCGACGCAGAAGAGAAGGCCGAGGCCCAGCCTCGACGCCGTCGTGACTTGCTCGCTCATCGGCCGGGGGCAGGGATGATCGGGAGCGCCACGCGCTTGCCGTCACGATCGACCTCGACCGTGATCTCGCGGCCCGGCTCGAGATCGCCGAGCGCGAACGTGTAGTCGTGCACGTTCGTGATGTCGTGCTTGCCGAGCTTCACGATCACGTCCCCCGCCTGCAAGCCCGCGCGCGCCGCGGGTGCGTCCGGACGTACGCCCGTGAGCTTCACGCCCTTGCCCTGCCACGCGTAGTCCGGAATCGAGCCGAGCGAGACGCGGAAACTACGTCCCCCACCGCCGCCACCGCCGCCGCCCTTGTGCGGGTCCTGCGGCGCAGGCGTGTCCACGAACGCGAGACGCTCCTGGCGTTCCGCGACGGCGTGCGTGAGGCGCGCGGCGAGCGTCGCGGCGAGGTCCACGCCGCCCACATCGATCTTGTCGGCCGTGTCGCTGGGCTTGTGGTAGTCGTCGTGCACGCCCGTGAACAGGAACGCGACGGGCACGCGCGCCGCCGTGAACGAGGCGTGATCACTCGCGCCAAACCCCTCGGCGCCGAGCTTCAACGTGAGCGAAATCCCCGCGTTCGCCGCGTTCACGAGCTCCGGCCACGCCGCCGACGTCCCCGTGCCGTCGACGACCAACGTCCGATCACGCATGCGCCCGACCATGTCCGCGTTGATCATCGCCGTCACCGATCCGATCGGCACGGGCGGGTGCTCGACCCAGTGCCGCGAACCGAGCGTACCAAGCTCCTCCGCGCCGAACGCGATGAACACGACGCTCCGCGCGGGCTTGTCCGAGAGCTTCGAAAAACGCCGCGCCACATCGAGCAAAAGCGCCGTCCCCGAGGCGTTGTCGTCCGCGCCGTGATGGATCTCGCGTGAGCCCGGCGCGCGCGAGTGCGACGTGCCGCCCACGCCCAGGTGATCGTAGTGCGCCCCGATCACCACGTGCTCCTCGCCCGTCTTCGATCCGTTCTTCGCCGGCAGCCGAGCGACCACGTTCCACGCGTCCGCGTACGTCGGCTCGATACGCGTGCCCACGCGGATCTCCCCGCCCGCCAGCGCCTTCGGCTTCGCCGCGGTCTTCGACGACGTGACGGCCGCGTCGTCCCACTTGATCGAGGGGAACAGGCTCTTCGCCGCGCTTCGCTTGATCACCACGGCCGGGATCCCCATCCCGCTCGCGTCCTCCGGCGCCGCCGGCAGCTCCTCACCCGCCGCGACCACGATCGCCGCGACCGCCTTGTGCTCGCGCGCCGTGCGCAGCTTGTAACGCACGCTCTTGAAGTCGCGCAGCGCCTCGGCGTTTTTGCCCCCGCCCTCGGGCTTCGGCGCGCCGTCGAGGATCAGCGCCACCTTCCCTGCGATCTCCTTGCCTGCGTAGTCGTCCCACGACGCGGCTTGCGCTGTCACGCCGTGCCCGACGAACACGACCTCGCCCTTCGCCTCGCCGCTCTGCGCGCCCTCGGCTGTGACCACGTCGGCGGGCGCGGGCTCCTTCGGCTCCTTCTGCCCCTTCTTCGCGAGCGCGAGCGCCGGCGCCTCGACCTTCGCGCCCACGCGCGCCGAGAACTTCTGCTTGAAGCTCCGCGCGTTCCCCTCTGCGTCTCCGAACGGCTCGAGCCCGAGCTCGCGGAAACGTTTTTCCACGTGCTCGGCCGCTCGCTTCGCCCCTTCGTTGCCCGTGCCTCGACCCCCGAGCTCGTCCGACGCGAAGAACTTCACGTCGTCCTCGATCCGCTGCGGATCGCCTTTTTCGATAGGGTTTTCCGCCTTCGGCGCCGGCGCTGCGGAGAGCTCCGGCGGCACGGGCGGCGGCGGCGTGACGGGCTCGGCGGTGGGTCCACACGCGGCGAGCAGGGCGAGGAGGGGGGCGACGATCGCGAGGCGAGGCTTCACGCCAACGCCTCTACCACGAACGGGCGTCGGCGATCACCAGGGGGTCGACTTCTGCGCTGTCCGAACGAGCTCGACCGCGCGGCGGCCGATGTACTCCTCCACGTCGGCCGGCGCGATGTGCCGGTCCTTGGCGAAGTCGAACTCCCTGGGCTTGCCGTCGCCGAACGTCACGCGCACGACGGCCGAGTCCCGGGCCAGCTCCACGCGCAGGCTGAAATCGTTGAGCTTCAGCTTGTAGTCGTCCGCCTGCTCGACGAACGACCCCTCTTGCCCCTTGTCCCGGAGCCTGTCGCGCGTGAAACGCAGCGCCTCGGCGCCCAGAGAGAGCGCGGCTTCGGCCGTATGGAGCGCCTCTTGAACGCGCTTTTTGTGCCGTTCGTGCTCCTCGGCTTCGCGCTCCGTCTTGGTCTTCGCTGCCTCGATGAGTTCGTCTCGCCAGCTCGCCACGGGGCCTCCTCGTCTTGAAACTTTCGTCACCTATCCGTCAGAACGGTCCCGCTGTAAAGCCTCCCGGTCTCGACACCTTTTCGTCCGCGCCTCGCTGCATGAGGGACGGACCCTGCGCCACGTGGATCGTCTGCGTCGGAAATGCGAACGCCGAGCCGTTTTTCTCGACGATCTCCATCAGCCCGAGCAACGTCTCCTCGCGCCACGCGAGGAACTCGGCCCACCTGTGGGTCTCGATCCACACCATCACTTCGATGATCAGCGACGAGTCGCCAAACCCCACGAAGTTCACGTGGATCGCGTCGGGGTAAATGTCCGGCCTCGCGGCGAGAAAGCTCCGCATTTCCTCGACGATCCGCCGCACCAGGGCGGGGCTCGTCGAATACACGAGGCCGATCTTCGCGTGCAGGCGCAGCCGGTCGCGGCCGCTGTAGTTCTCGATCCGCATGTCGGAGAGGCGCCCGTTCGGCATCGTCACGAGCGTGCGGTCGAGCGTCCGGATCCGCGTCGATCGCAGGCCAATCTGCTCCACGGTCCCGAGGAGATCGTCAATCTTGACGAAATCGCCGATGTGCAGCGGCCGATCCACGCCGATCGTGAACGATCCGAACAGGTTCTCCAGCGTCTTCTGGCTCGCGAGCGCGACCGCGATGCCTCCGATCCCGAGCCCCGCGATGATCCCCGTCACCTCCAGCCCGAGCTGCCCGAGCACCGCGATGAACCCGAAGATCACGAGCAAGACCTTCGCGGCCTTCGCGCTGATCGACACCAGCGAGAGCGCCCCGCCTCGATCCTGCGTGTCTTCCGCCTTCGCGATGCGTGCTCCGACGTGCTGGGCGAGCACGTCGAGCAGGCCAAAGATCCCCCACAAAAGGCTCATGATGAGCAGCGCGTCCACCGCGCGGCCCACGACCTCGCTCGCCGCGCGGCGCAGCGCGATCGCCGGCTCCACGGACCAGAAAGCCGTCGTTCCCAGGAAAAGCGTCGCAGGTCCGCGCAGCGCGACGAGCAGCTCGTCGTCCCATGTCGTCGCCGTACGCCGGGCGATCGGCGTCGCGAGGCGCACGACGAGCGTGGCCACGAGGTAGCCGGTGAGCATCGACGCCACGAACGCGAGCGGGAGCGCGAACCACTGCCATGCGAAGACGTTATAAACCGACTTCGCGTAGGACCACGTTGGCAGGTTGCGGATCACCCATCCCGGCGTCACGCCGGGCTGCGCGGCGAACAGGGTGATAAGGGGTTCGTCCAGCATGGCGCGCACTGTAGCGGACGCCGGCCCGCGTGGTAGCCTCGTCCCATGATTGCAATCGGGCCCGTCTCCGCCCGGACCGACGACGGGTGGCTCCTCCGCGGCGAGGTGCTCGGCGAAGGCTCGCGGCCCGCCGTCGCGCTCCTCCTGCATGCGATGATGGCGAGCCGCAAGAGCATGGACAAACCCCGCGGCGCGGGCCTCGGCGCGGCGCTCGTTTCGGCGGGGCTCTCGGTCGTCTCGATGGATCTCCGGGGCCACGGCGAGAGCGGCCCTTCCGCGCGTGAGGGCGCGAGGTACACGTACGACGATTACGTTCTTTTCGACATGCCCGCGCTCGTCGGCCTCGCCCGCACGCTTTTCCCGGGCCATCGCGTGATCCTCGTCGGCCACAGCCTCGGCGCGCACGCGGCCCTCGCCTCGGCCGGCGTTTTTCCCGACAAGGCCCCCGACGCGATCGTCTCGATCGCCGGCAATTTCTGGTTCCCCTCGGACGAACCCAGCGCCGCCCGCCGCGCTGCCAAGGCCGCCACGCTCCGGACCTGGCTCGCCGTCGCGGAGACCCTCGGCTCCTTCGACCCGAAACCCTTACGTTTCGGCTCGGACGCGATCCCGCTCCCGTACATCCACCAGTTCTGGAAGGTATGGTCCGAAGACCGATACGCGAGCCTCGATGGCCAGCACGATTATGCCGAGGCGCTCGGCCGCGTCACCTGCCCGGTGCTCTCCGTGGCGAGCGAAGGCGACAGGCTCCTCGCGCACCCCGAGGCCGTGAAACGTTTCGTCGCCCGCATCGGGAGCCCTGCGAAATCCCTGCGAATCGTCACGCACGCCGAGCTCTCTGGCAAGGCCCCCGATCACATGGGGCTCGTCACGGATCCGCGCTCTCTCCCGATCTGGCGAGAGATCGCCGCCTGGGCCGCCGGCCTCGCCTGACCGCTTCTTTCAATCGACCTGCAAATGATAATGCGGCGGCGTCGACTCCTCGAGCAACGTCACGCCTTTCGCTTCGTTCACGGCCGCCACGAATGCTTTTTTGTCGGACGACGACATGTCGCGGCTCCGGATGTCCACGGCCCCGGCGCGCAGGTGCGCCGAGATGTACACGCCACGCGTGATCTGCGCCTTCAGCACCTCGTGCATCGCGGTCACGACATCGTCCGGCGCCTTGCCCGCCGCGCGCGCGCTGTCGTACGCCTGCTTGATCTCGCGCGCGGCCTCCTTGTTACGGTAGAGCCGGATCGGATCGCCGCCGAGGCGGAGCATCTTGTACATGGCCTTCGCTTGCCTCGCCGCGTCGCGCGTTCCGCTCGTCACCGTGACGTGTTTGCCCGTCCGCCGCGCATACGCGTCGTCGATCGCCTCGACCTTGTCCGCGACCGGATCGGGCAACGTGACCTCGGCAAGGGCGCTCCACGCGGGAGGTTTTCCCCCTCGCGGCGTCGATCTTTCGAGGCGTGGCGGGGAAAACGGCGGCCGTGCGGCCTCCTCGGGCGAGAGGTGTGGCAGATCGTCGCAGTCGAGGGCCACGGCTGCGCGGGGCGAGGCCGTGGGCAGCGGCGGCAAGAGGAAAGACGCGTCGAGCTCAGCGACTTCGCGCGAGCAACCCGCGCCGAGGGCGAGGGCGCAGGCGAGGAAAAATGTTCGGGCGGGCGAGCTCCGCATGGGGCACGCTGATGTTGCACCGCCCGCGCGGACGAGCCAAAAAAGCGACGTCCTTTCGCAAGGCTCTGCGGTATTCTCGGCGAAATCTCGCGGCTCACCGGGGATCCGGCTAGACTACCAGGCTTCCCCAGGAGACGAATTTCATGAGCGCCCCCCGCACGAATGGCGCCGCGCCCCATCAGACCGGCCCCCTCACCGGCGCGGAATACCTCGAGAGCCTGCGTGACGGGCGTGAAGTCTGGATCCGCGGCGAGCGGATCACCGATCTGCCGGATCACCCGATCTTCCGCAACGCCACGCGGATGCTCGCGCGGCTCTACGATGCCCTGCACGACCCGGCGCTCCGCGGCACGCTCATGGCGGAGACCGAAACGGGTTCGGGCCGCCGCACGCACCGCTTCTACAGCGTACCGCGGAGCATCGACGATCTCGTCCGCGCGCGCGACTCCATCGCGGAATGGTCGCGCATCACGTACGGCTGGATGGGACAGAGCCCGGAGGAGGGCGCGTGCCTCGTCGCGACGCTCGGCGCCGCGCCCGAGGTGTATGGCCGCTTCGCCGAGAACGCTCGGCGCTGGCATCAAAAAGCGAGCGAGCAGGCCCTCTTCTGGCACCACGCGATGCTCGACCCGCGGCGGTATGGCTCGAACGACCCGCGCGCCATGCCGCTGCACATCGAGCGCGAAACCGACGCCGGCCTCGTCCTCAATGGCACGACGACCGTCCCCTCGTGCGCGGCGCTCTCGCATTGCGGATTCATCGTGCAGACCGGCATCCTGCGCGACGAGGAGGTCCCCCTCTCGTTCCTCGTGCCCATGGCCTCCCCCGGGGTCAAGCTCGTATGCCGCCCGAGCGCCGCCACGAGCACCAAGCTCCACGCGAGCCCCTTCGATCACCCGCTGACGAGCCGGCTCGAAGAGGACGAGGCCCTCCTCTCGTTCGACGGCGCTCTCATCCCTTGGGAAAACGTGCTCATCTATCGCGACGAGGGCGGGCGGGCAGCCGCATACCAGCGCGCCTCCTTTGCCGCGCTCATGAGTTTTCAGGAGAGCACGCGGCTCAGCGTCAAGCTCGAGTTCATCGCGGGCCTCCTCTTGCGCTCCGCCGAGGCGGCGGGCACGGGCTCCTCGGCGGAGGTCCGCGCCGCGCTCGGCGAGGTCCTTTCGTACAGAAACCTCTTCTGGGGTTTGACCGAGGCGCAGGCGCTCGCCCCGGGGCCCTGGGCGAACGGCGCATTCCTGCCGAACCCCGACCACGGTTTGTCCTTCCGTATCTTTTCGACCCTCGCTTACCCGCGGCTGCGTGACGTCATCGAGCGGACGGTGGGCAATGGGCACGTCTTTCTCTCGGCAAACGCGAGCGATTTCATGAACCCCGAGACGCGGGCCTACCTCGAGCGCTTCGTGCGCGGCGAAAACGGCTACAGCGCGATCGACCGCGTCAAGCTGACGAAGCTCCTCTGGGACGCGCTCGGCGGCCAGATCGACGGAAACATCACGAGCGGCTACCGGAACGAGAGCACCGACGACATGCGTGTCGACGTGCTTTCGGCCGCGGCGACGAGTGGCCTCGCCGAGCGTTGCAAGGCCTTCGCCGGCCGATGCCTCGACGAGTACGACCTCGAAGGTTGGCGCACCAAGGACCTCTTCAGCCCGGCCGAGCTTTTGCCGGTCGTCCCCTCGCGCCGGCGGCCTTCGTCCTGGTGAGGCCTCGCCTCAGAAAAACCCTTCCAGCACGATCGAGCAAAGCTCCGCGGGCCTGTCCGGATCATCGGGGTCGGTGACGGCCCATATCGTCCCCCGCCCCGGATCGATCACGATTCCCTCCACTTTCCTGCACGACCCTTCCCCCGAGGGCTCCTCCAGAATCGCGTACCTCGCGTGTTCCCCCGCGAGCAAGCCGACGACCGCGCCCGCGATCGGTCCGTCGTCAATCGCGTTCGGCGTGCCCTCGGCGACGGCGAGGTACAATGTTTTTTCGCCGAACGCCGTCGCATCCGTGAAATGCAGCGGCACCCCTTCCGCGTGGCCGAGGTCGTACCACGCGTGGCCGAGCAAAAGCATCCCGCGCCCTTCGAGCGCCTCGACGGAGACATCGACGGTCGCGCTCGACACCTCCCCCGCGCCGCGGTGAAAGAGCCGCAAAACCTCCCCGGACAGCACCGCGCCCTCGATGTTCGGCTTGACCCCGATCCGCGCCTCGACCGCGTCGAAGAGGGGCCCGACATCGGCCATCCGTACGCTGCCAGAATCCAGATCGAGCGTCGCCCTCTGCCGACGTTTCTCCGTGGATCCCGAACCAAGAATGGTCACGACGCGCCCCGGGCCGACGAACGCGGCCTCGAAATCGGGTTTTCGCGCCTTGGGCAGCGCCTCCCCGCTCCCCTCGAGCACCACACGCGTGATCGCCCCCGAATCCGGGTCGAACCACACCGCCGAGGACGCGTCGTCCTGGATCACCAGCAAACGTCGGTCATGCCAAACCAGCGCGGAGCCTGCCCGCACGCCTGGCAGGGGCCGGGCCGAGAGGATTCGTGCACGCAAACCGGGATCGTGGGACGCCTTGATCACGGCTCAAACCTCTACCCCGGACCTCACCCCGGCGACAACCTTTCTCTTCCCGGGCCCGCCTGCTCGGACAACTCCCCGCCCCCGTCGTGCATCGAACGCCCCGGTGGATCTCGACAAGCTCCCTCTAGAAGGCCGCCGGCGTGTACAGATCGAGCGCGTCCGTCCCGAGGTGGACGGCGGACGTTTCCCGATCAAACGGATCCTCGGCGATCGGATCGACGTCTCGGCCGAAGTGTATGCCGACGGCCACGATCTCCTCGCCGCCTCGCTCCTCTACCGCCCCGCGCCGTCCCTGGGTGACCCCGATCCGCCCTGGCTCTCCGTGCCCCTCGCCCCGACCGAGCGACCCGATCGATTCGTGGCTTCGTTCAACCCCGAGACGATCGGCCTCTGGCAATACACCATCGAGGCCTGGATCGATCGATTCGGCACCTTCCGTCGGGATCTGAAAAAACGCGTCGAGGCCGCGCAGGACGTATCCGTGGACATCCTCGACGGCGCGGTCCTCCTCGAGCAGGCCAAAGGCTTCGCCACCGGCGACGACGCGCGCGCCCTCGCGGACAGCGCCTCTCGTATTCGTGACGATCGCGTCTCGCTCACCGAACGAATCACGCTCGCGCTCGACGCGGGCCTCTGCATGGCCGCCGCGCGCCACCCCGATCTCCGTCACGCCACGCGATATCCCGGCATCCTGGAGGTCACCGTCGACCCCGAAAAGGCGCGATTCTCGGCCTGGTACGAGCTTTTCCCCCGCTCCTTCGGCCCCGACGGCCAGCACGGCACCTTCGCCGACGCCGAGGCGCGCCTGCCCTACGTCGCTGAAATGGGCTTCGACGTGCTCTACCTGCCCCCGATCCATCCGATTGGCGTGACGAACCGCAAAGGGAAAAACAATGCCCTCGTCGCCGAGCCCGGCGATGTCGGGAGCCCCTGGGCCATCGGCGCGCCCGAGGGCGGGCATACCGCGGTGCATCCCTCGCTCGGCACCCTCGATGATTTCGACCGGTTTTTCGAGGCCGCAAGACGCCTCGGCATCGACGTCGCCCTCGACATTGCCCTCCAGGCCTCGCCGGATCACCCCTGGGTCGCCGAGCATCCGGGGTGGTTCCCTCGCCGCGTCGACGGCACGACCCGTCATGCCGAGAATCCCCCCAAGAAATACCAGGACATCCATCCTTTCGATTTCGATACGGACGACTGGCCTGCGCTCTGGCGCTCGCTCGAAGGCATCTTTCGTTTCTGGGTCGCGCGTGGCGTCCGTTTCTTCCGCGTCGACAATCCCCACACGAAACCCCTGCCCTTCTGGGAGTGGGTCATCCGGGTGATCAAGCGCGACCACCCCGACGTCGTTTTCCTCTCCGAGGCGTTCACCCGCCCCGCGCTCGCGTATGGCCTCGCCAAACGTGGCTTCACGCAGTCATATACGTATTTTACCTGGCGCGTCGCCAAGGACGAGATCACGTCCTACATGCACGAGCTCACCCGCACGGAGGTCGCCGAGTTTTTCCAGCCGAACTTCTGGCCGAGCACGCCCGACATCCTGCCCGAGCACCTGCAAAATGGCGAACGGGCGGCCTTCGTCATCCGCGTCGTCCTCGCGGCCACGCTCTCGAGCTCGTATGGCATCTACGGCCCGGCGTTCGAGCTCATGGAGCACGCCGCGCGCGAGGGCGCCGAGGAGTATACGGACAGCGAGAAATACGAGCTGAAGAGCTGGGATCTGCGCCGCCCGGACAGCCTGCGCCCCGTGATCACCAGGCTGAATCGCATCCGGCTCGAGCACCCCGCGCTCGCCCGCAACGACAATCTCCGGTTTTTCCAGACCGACAACGATCTCGTCCTCGCTTATGGCAAGACGCACGGCGACGACGCCATCATCACCGTCGTGAACCTCGACCCGTACCATCGCCATGGCGCGTGGGTCGAGCTTGATCTGCCGGGCCTCACGGACGCGGGCCGCTCCTTCGAGGTCCATGACCTCCTCAGCGGGGCGCGTTACACCTTCCGTGGGACACGAAACTGGGTCGAAATCGACCCGCGCACCTCGCCCGCCTGCGTCTTCCACGCCCGCAAGCTCGTCCGCAGGGAAACCGATTACGAGTATTTCCTATGAAGCGTGATCCCCTCTGGTACAAGGACGCCGTCGTCTACGAGCTCCACGTCCGCGCGTTCAACGATCAGAACGGCGACGGGATCGGGGATCTCCCTGGGCTCGTGCAGAGGCTCGATTATCTGCACGACCTCGGCATCACGGCCGTATGGCTCCTCCCGTTTTATCCGTCCCCGCTCCGCGACGGCGGCTACGACATCGCGGATTACACGGGGGTCAGCGAGAGTTATGGCACGCGGGAGGACTTCGCGCGCCTGCTCGCCGAGGCGCACGACAGGGACATTCGTGTCATCACCGAGCTCGTTTTGAACCACACGTCGAGCGAACACGCCTGGTTCCAGCGCGCCCGCCGCGCCCCGCCCGGCGATCCGCACCGTGACTTTTACGTCTGGAGCGACGCGCCGAACCGCTTCGAGGACGCGCGGATCATCTTCCAGGATTTCGAAACCTCGAACTGGGCCTGGGATCCGGTCGCGCGGGCCTATTACTGGCACCGCTTTTATGCCCACCAGCCAGACCTCAATTTCGACAACCCCGCCGTGCACGAGGCCCTCCTCCAGGTGGTCGATTTCTGGTTCGACATGGGCGTCGACGGCATGCGCCTCGACGCCGTGCCTTACCTTTACGAGCGCGAGGGCACGAACTGCGAGAACCTCGACGAGACGCACGCTTTCCTGAAGAAGCTCCGCGCCCACGTCGAATCACGCCACGAGGGGCGCATGCTCCTCGCCGAGGCGAACCAGTGGCCCACCGACGCCGCCTCTTATTTCGGTGCCGGCGACGAATGCCACATGAACTTTCATTTCCCGCTCATGCCCCGCATGTTCATGGCGGTCGAGCTCGAGGACAGCTTCCCGATCGTCAACATCCTCCGCCAGACGCCGAACATCCCAGAGTCGTGCCAGTGGGCGACCTTCCTCCGGAACCACGACGAGCTCACGCTCGAAATGGTCACCGACGAGGACCGTGACTACATGGTCAAGGTCTACGCCGAGGAGCGGAATGCCCGCATCAACCTCGGCATCCGCCGCCGCCTCGCCCCGCTCATGCGCACGCGCCGCCGCATCGAGCTCATGAACGCCCTCCTGTTCTCGCTGCCGGGCACGCCGGTCCTTTATTACGGAGACGAGATCGGCATGGGCGACAACATCTTCCTGGGCGACCGCGACGGCGTACGCACGCCCATGCAATGGAGCTCCGACCGGAACGCGGGCTTCTCGCGCTGCAATCCGCAGAGGCTCTACCTGCCCGTCATCGTCGACCCCGAGTACCATTACGAGGCCGTCAACGTCGAGGCCCAGCAGTCGAACCCACAGTCCTTGCTCTGGTGGATGAAGCGCCTCATTGGCCTGCGCAAGCAACACGAGGTCTTCGGCCGCGGCACGATCGAGTTCCTCCGCCCGGACAACCACCGCGTCCTCGCGTTCATCCGCTCCCATCGGGACGACCACGTGCTCGTCGTGGCCAATCTCTCGCGCCACGGCCAGTTCGTCGAGCTCGACCTCTCTCGATTCCGCGGCATGGTGCCCGTCGAGCTCTTCGGCCGGTCCCGTTTCCCCGAGATCGACGGAAAACCTTATCTGCTTTCGCTCGGGCCCCACGATTTTTTCTGGTTCGGCCTGGAGCGCGGGGCGCCCGTGGAGATCGCCGAACACGCGAGCCTCCCGGTCCTCGTCGCGCAGCAGTCCATCGAAAACCTCTTGAAGAGGCCCGAGGGGCGGCGCTCGCTCGAACCGGTCCTCTCGAAATACCTCGCGGCGCGGCGTTATTTCCGCAGCAAGGGCCGCATCCGCACGGCCGCCTCCATCCAGGAGGCCATTCCCCTCGGCGACGCTTCGGCCCCGCTCGCGTGGCTCCTGCTCGTCCGCGTCGATTTCACCTCCGGACCGCCGGAGACCTACGTTTTGCCCATCGCGTTCGCGAAGGGTGATCGCGCCCGCGAGCTCGAAGAGCAAGCCGCCCATTCCGTCATCGCGGCCGTTCGCCTCCACGTGAGGAATGGGCACGTCGAGGTCGTCGAGGGGACCCTCTTCGACGCGTTCGTCGACCCCGATCTCCAGCATGCGCTGCTCCGTTTCCTGCGCGGCGGCGCGAAGTTCACGGGCGCGCGCGGCGAGCTCTCGTTCGTCCCCGCTCCCTACTTGCAGGGCGTGCCGGAGGAGGCCACGGAGCTCCGTCGGCTCATGTCCGCCGAGCAATCGAACAGCATCCTCGTCTACGGCGATGCGGTCCTGATCAAGGTCTTCCGCCAGGTCGAGGAGGGCGTCAATCCCGAGTTCGAGATCGAGGCGTTCCTCGACGCGCACGTCTATGGAAATGTCCCGCGTCTCGGAGGCGCCATCGAATACCGGGTTCCGGGGCGCGAGCGCCTGGTGCTGGCGATGGTCCAGCAATGGATCCCGAGCCAGGGGAACGCCTTCCAGCTCACGCTCGAATCTCTCGATCTTTTCTTCGATCGGGTGCTCGCCGAGGAGACGGCGCGCGGCGGCGCCACCCCGCCCCTGCCCCATGGCCCGCACACAGCGCGCGCGCGCTCTTCACCCCCGCCCCTCGTGCACGACCTCTTCGGCGCGCAGTTGGTTTGGCTGACCAAACTCGGCCAGAGGACGGCGGAGCTCCACGCGGCGCTCGCCTCGGATACGACCGATACCACCTTCGGCCGCGAGGCATTCTCGACGCTGCACCAGCAATCCCTCTATCAAGCCGCCCACACCCTGCTCGCGCGCACCTTCGACGCGCTTCGCAGGCGTGCGCGCACCTTGCCCGATAGCGTGCAGGAGCGCGCGCGGGAGATCGCGGGACGCGAGGACGAGGTCGACATGCGGTTCAAGAAGATCGCCCAGCGAAAGCTCGACGCGGTCCGCATCCGTTGCCACGGCGATCTTCACCTCGGGCAGGTGCTCTTCACGGGCGACGATTTCGTGTTCATCGATTTCGAGGGTGAACCCACGCGCCCGCTCGCGACGCGACGTTTCCGACGCGCCTCGCTCCGGGACGTGGCCGGGATGCTCCGCTCCCTCGATTACGCCGCGGCCTCGGCCCTCGGCTCCGGCCGCGCGAGGCCCGAGGACTTGCCCGTGCTCGAGCCGTGGACGAACGCCTGGGTCGCGTGGGCGCAGGCCATTTACCTCGGCGGTTATCTCGGGGCCGCGGCCGGGAGCGAGTTCCTCCCGAAGAACGACCCGGATATCGACCTCCTCGTCGACTTCTACCTGCTCGAAAAATGCGTCTACGAGATCGGCTACGAGCTCGACAATCGCCCCGACTGGATCGGCATTCCGCTCCGCGGGCTCGCGCGGCTGCTCGATCGCTGAAGCGAACGTCTGCCGCAGGCTGCCCTCCGGACGAGCTCGACCTTCGGGACCTCACCTTCCGCGCCGCGGATGTGGTAGTGGGGAGCCGTGCAGACCGGTCGAACCCCGAGCGATGTGCCCTCCCCCGTTCACGAGACCCCCGAAGGCATCGTTCAGCGCCTCGTACACGCGCGCGCGTCGCTCCCCCGTGAGGAAGACGTCGTCCTCGCGTTTGATGCGGATGGGACGCTCTGGAGCGGCGACGTCGGCAACGACCTCTTCGAGACGTTGATCGCCGAGGAGGCAGTGCGCGAGGAGGCACGCCAGGGGCTGATCGTCGAGGCCCGGGAGGCGGGATCGAGCGTCGAGGGGAAGACGACCACGATCGCGCAGGGGCTCTACGGCGCGCTCGCCGCGGGGACGTATGCCGAAGAGCGCGCGTTCGCCATGATGGCCTGGATTTTCGCGGGTTTTTCGCTCGACGAGGCGCGGCATTTCGCAAAACGGGTCACCCTGCAAAAGGGCCTCGACGAAAGGCTGCACCGCTTCCTCGCGCCCGTCCTCGCCTGGGCCGAGGCGGAAAAAGTACCCGTGTGGGTGGTCTCGGCCTCGCCGCACTTCATTGTGGAGGAAGGCGCGCATTTGCTGGGGATCCCGGCAAACCGCGTCGTCGCGATGACCCCACGCATCCACGAGGGGCGTCTTTCGGCCGAGCTCGCCGGGCGGCCGATTTACGGTGACCACAAACCCCTCGCGCTCCGCGAGGCTTGCCCCGGCGCGACGCTCCTCGGCGCGTTTGGCGATTCGAGTTATGACCTGCCCATGCTCGCCGCTTCCCGCGTTCCGGTCGCGGTGCGGCCCAAGGCGGGGCTCCTCGCGCGCGTGGCCGAGGTGCCGAGCCTCGTGGTCGTGGGTCACTGAATCATGGCGACCATCGAGCTTCGTGGCCTCGTCCGCCGGCACCCGGGCACCGAAATGCCCGCCCTCGACAAACTGGATCTCGAGGTGCGGGACGGCGAGATGCTCGTGCTCGTCGGCCCCTCGGGTTGCGGCAAATCGACGACGCTCCGGCTCGTCTCCGGGCTCGACACGCCCGACGAGGGGACGATCCGGATCGACGGCCGCGTCGTCACCCATGTCGCGCCGCAGGATCGGGACGTGGCGATGGTTTTTCAAGGGTATGCCCTCTATCCGCACATGAAGGTGCGCGAGATCCTGGCATTCCCGCTCAAGATGCGTGGGCTCCCGCGCGCCGCGCAGGAGAAGAAGGTCGGCGAGGCGGCGGAGATGCTGGGTTTGTCGAAGCTGCTCGATCGGCGGCCCGGGGAGCTTTCGGGCGGGGAGCGGCAACGCGTGGCGATGGGGCGGGCGATCGTGCGTTCGCCTCGGGTTTTCCTCTTCGATGAGCCCCTTTCGAACCTCGACGCCGCGCTCCGGGCGGAGCTTCGTGTGGAGCTCGCTTCGCTCGTGCGTAGGCTCGGGGTGACGAGCATTTACGTCACGCACGATCAGGTCGAGGCCATGACGCTCGGGGATCGTATCGCCGTCATGAAAGGCGGCGTCTTGCAGCAGGTGGGCACGCCCCAGGACATTTACACGGCGCCGGCAAACGTCTTCGTGGCCTCGTTCCTCGGGACCCCGGCCATCAATCGTATCGAGGCAAAAACGCAGGCGGGCAAGCTTGAAGCGCCCGGTTTTTCCCTCGCCGCGCCCGCGGGGCTCGGTTTGCCCCCGCGCGTGGTCGTCGGCGTGCGCCCCGAGCACGTGCGCATTTCGCGCGAAACGTCAGGTTCGGGCGAGCTCTCCTTTCCGGCGGAGGTCGTCCATGGCGAGCCTCTCGGCGCCGAGACGTATCTTTACCTCGACGCGTCGGGGACGAGGATCGCCGCGCGCCTTCCCGGCTGGGGCGTGTTTTCCCCGCGCGAGGCGGTGACGTGCGCCGTCGACCTACGCCATTGCTTATTTTTTGACGCCGCGACGGGCCAAAGGCTCGCGGAGGCCCGAGGATGAGCCACGCGCGCCTCGGGCGGAGGGACGCGCTCCTCAAGCTCGCCTCGTCGTTCGCCGCCCTCGCAGGGGTCTCGGCGAGCGCGGGCTGCGGGCGCGGCGGCAAGGAAGGCGAGGCTTCCTTGTGGTTCGCCTACGGCGGCAACAACCGCGAGGTGCTGCTTTCTCTCGTGGATCGCTTCAATGCCGAGCACCACGAGTACCACATCAAGGCGATTTACCAGGGCGATTACTTCGAGGCGCTCGCCAAGCTACGTACGTCCATCGCGGCGCGCGCGGCGCCTGCGCTCACGCACGTCGTCGGCGAGGTCGTCCCGTACCTCGCGCAGGCCGGCGTGCTCGAGCCTTTCGACGAATCCGACGACCTCACGGCCGACCTCGTCCCGGCGCTCGGGCAGGCCGGATCCTTCGTGCGCGGCGGCGAGCGGCCCATCGTCTGCGCGCCTTTCAATCGGTCGACGCCGATCGCCTATTACAACCGCGCGCTCTTCGCCGAGCTTGGCCTCCGCCCGCCGACGACGTGGCAGGAGCTCGAAAACGTCGCGCGCGTCGCCACGCTCCGGGGGAACGACGGCACCACGGTACGCCATGGATTCGCCTGCCCCATCGACTGGTGGTTCTGGGTGGCCCTCGTGGGTCAGGCGGGCGGGACCGTCGTCGAGGACAATGGAACGCCCTCGCTCGGCGGTGAGGCCGGCGTGCGCGCGCTCGAATTCTGGCAGCGGCTCGTGCACGAATCGAAGACCATGAAGCCGCCGCCGGGACGTGATTACAATGCCTGGCAGGCCACGAACACCGATTTCCTCGCGGGCCGGGTCGCGATGATCTGGACGTCGACGGCGTTCCTCAAATACCTCGAAAAGAACGCCCCATTCCCGGTCGGCGCCGCGCCTCTGCCCGGAGACGCGCGCCGCAGCGTACCCACGGGCGGCACCATGTTCGTGATGCCGGCCGCCGCGCCCACCCGCGAGCGCCCCGCGGCGCGAGCCTTCCTGCAATGGATGATGCTCCCGCGGCAGGCGAACGAATGGGCGACGCGGACAGGGTATCTGCCCGTATCCCAGAAAGGTCTCGCCGCGCTCGAAACGAGCGGCTATTACGGCGAGCACCCCAATGACCGCGTCGCGGTCGATCAACTGAAAGACGCATTCGCCTGGCCCTGGGCTCCATCCCTCTTCCGCATCCAGCGCGAGGCGGTCCAGCCGCGGCTCGAAGAGGCCGTCCTCGCCCGCAGGGATGCTCGGGCGACACTCGAAGAGGCGCGCCTCGCCGCGGGGGAGCCATGAAACCGAAGCGCCCGCTCGACCCGTATCTATTCCTCGCGCCGACCGCGCTCGTGCTTGGCCTCTTCTTTTTCTGGCCGCTCGCGCTCGTCTTCAAGAACAGCTTCTACCGCTGGGACATGCTCACGCCCCCCGAATGGGTGGGCACCGCCAATTACGCGCACATCCTGAAGAGCGGCGAGCTCTGGGGCACGATCGGGCGGACCCTCTCCTACAGCGTGGTCGTCGTCGCCCTCTCCCTCGGCCTCGGCCTCCTCCTGGCGATCACCCTCGACCGGCCGGGCAAGCTTTATGCATTCGTCCGGGGCTCGGTGTTCAGCGCTTATGTCGTCTCGTGGGTCGCCGTGGCCCTGCTCTGGATGTGGATCCTCGACGCGGACGGCGGCCTCCTTTCGACGTTTTGCCGCAAGGTGGGCATCACCCCGCGGAACTGGCTCGGCGATCCGGACGTCGCGCTCTTCACGCTCGCGGCCGTGAGCATCTGGAAGATCACCGGCTATTCGATGGTAATTTTTCTCGCCGGATTGCAGGACATCCCGCGCTCCTTGCACGAGGCCGCGGCGCTCGACGGCGCCGGCCCCTTTTCGCGCTTCTTGCACGTGACCTGGCCGATGCTCCGCCCGAGCGCGTCGTTCGTCGGGACGACCAGCCTGATCCTGTCCTTTCAGGCCTTCGACGTCGTTCGCGTGATGACCCAGGGCGGGCCCGTGAAATCGACGACGGTGTTCGTGTACGCCATTTACGAGCATGTCTTCGTGAACCTGCGCGTCGGTCGGGCGAGCGCGATGACGGTCTCGTTTTTCGTGTTCCTGCTCGGGCTGACGGCGCTCCAGCTCTGGTCGTGGCGGCTCGGTCGTCCGGGCGCGAGGCGGGCATGAGGATTCCCTTTTCGCGGGTCCTGCTCGCCGTCGTGGCCTTGCTCTGGATCGGGCCGTATGCGTGGATGGTCCTGACCTCGCTCCGGACGCTGCCGGAAATCGTGGCGGCGCCCGCGTGGCCCATCCCGCGATCGATTCAATTCGATGCCTACCGCGAGGTGCTCTCCGCGATCCCCGTGGGCCGTTATTTCCTGAACACCACGGTCATGGCCGTGGGGATCGCGCTCCTCCAGATCACCCTCGCGCTCCCGGCGGGGTACGCCCTGGCGAAATTGCATTTCGTCGGCAAAAAGACGGCCTTCGCGCTGGTGCTCGCGTGCCTGCTCATCCCGGCGCAGGTGACGTTCGTCCCGGTCTTTTCGATGCTCGGCCCGCTCGGCCTCGTGAACACCTTCGCCGCGCTCGTCTTGCCCTTCGGCGTGAGCGCGCTCGGGACCTTTCTCGTGCGGCAAGCCTTGCTCTCCGTGCCGGACGAGATGATCGAGGCCGCGCGGCTCGACGGCGCGAGCGAGATCCGGATCGTCTATGGCCTGCTCGCCCCGATGTTACGGCCGACGCTCGCGTCGCTTTTCCTCTTCAGCTTCGTGTTTCATTACAACGATTATTTCTGGCCGCTCGTCATGACGACCGACGACGACGTGCGCACGTTGCCGCTCGCCGTGGCCCTGCTCCGTGAGCAAGGCACCGGCGTGCGCTGGCATATCGTGATGGCGGGGAACGTGATCCTGAGCCTGCCCGTCCTCGCGCTTTTCGCGGCGGTGCAGAAGCAGATCCTGCGGGCGGTGACGGCGCGGGTGGGATAGACGCGAGCGGGAAAGACGCGCTCAGTTGCGGGAGTTGCGCAGGAACGGGTTCACCACGCTGGCCTGGGTCGTCGTGGACGCAGCCTGCGTGGCCGGCGACTCGTTGACGATGAGCTTGCGCGGCAAGGGGCGCGGCCGGGGCTTCGGCTCGGGCTCGGCGGCGACGGGGGCGAGCGCGAGCTCGATCGACGCCCGGGCCTTGGCGATCTGGGCAAGCGCGTTCGCGCGCTCCCGGGGACGCGCCGCCGACGCACCCTCGACCTCTTGTTCGGCGCGATCGAGGAACGCGAGGCCCCGCGCGAGCTTGATCCGCGTCACCTGCTCCGCGCTCGGCAGCTCCGCGTCACACGCCGCGGACTCCTGCACCGCGCCTTTTCCAACGACGATCGCGAGCGCACCCGCGAGCACCAGGGTCGAGATCTTCCAGACGTTCACCATACGATCCTCCTCCGAGGGCGCGATCGGCCTCGCGCGGGAGGCATGTGACGAGGTGGGGCCCGAATGTGACCAAGTTTTTTCCGGGCGAGGGTATCCTCGCCCCATGACGGCCCTCGAAGCCCCGACGTCCCCCGACGAGAAGTCCGGGACGAGCGCCCGCCGCCCGACCGTCGACCTCGCAGCCCTCAAGGACCGCCGGCTCCACGCGATGTTGCCGGTGATCCTGCTCGCGATATCGCTGCCATTCGTGGCCCGCGCGCTCGAGCCTCTCTGGATCGACGCGTCTGCCGTGGCCCAGGTGCGCTTCTTCGCGCGGCTCTGCGTGGTTTTCCTCCTGCTCGCCTGTTTTCCGGCCGTGCTGATCCTGATCCGCCTGGGAATCACGGACGTCACCGCGGGCCAGCACCGGACGCTGCTCGCGATTTTTCCCGGGCTGACGTCGGCCTGGCAAAGCGTCGTCGCGCTCGACGGGCTCGTCCTCGTGGCCTGGCCCGCGAAGGTCGCGTTGCCGCATTTCTGGTTCGATATCGTCCTTTCGGTGGTATCGGCCGCGCTGATTCCTTTCGTCTTGCATCACCAGGCGTGGTTTTACGGGTTCGACGCGGATTCGCTCCGGCAAGCGCGGGACGTGCTCCGGCGCGAGTCGTCGATCGAAGACGCGCGAAAGCCGCTCGATACGCTCGATTACCGGGTCCTCCAGCTCGTCGGCAAGAGCGGCAGCGACATCGCGACGGTGATGATCAACGACGTGGGGATCGGCCACCGGGACCTCATGCTGCGCCTGTCGAAGCTCGTGGCGCTCGGGTACCTCGAGCTCGTCGAGGAAATGCACGGGCCGCAGGTCGTCCTGACGACGCTCGCCACGGACACGCTGGCCTTGCCGGTCTCGCTTTTCACCTGGGACACCGATGATCGGGAGACGCTCCGGGAGCTCGCGTCGGCGCGTATCTCGCTCGAAGCACGCGAGCCGCAGCGGGTGGTCGTGGCGTGCGCGCGGCTCGCCGAGATGATGCTGAAGCGAATCCTCGCGGGCGTGACGCCGCCCGTCACGCAGGTGGGCGGCAAGGACATCACCAAAGCGACGCTCGGCGAGCTCGTGCAGGCGTGCCGGCAAAACAAGCTGATTGGTAAATTCGAGGACAGCGTGTTCGGGGCGATCAACGAGCGGCGGAAGAAGATCCACGCGCGCGAGGGCGAGGCGCCGATCGACGATCAGGACGCATTCGTGATTTACACGCTGACGGAGATCGTGGCGCGTGAGGTCCTGCGGAGGGCGGAAGCGGGGCCGGTGGATTGAGGGGCAACGCGGTCAGGGCGAGAGCTCGAGAAAAAGCGCATCGTAGCTCCCGCCCGAGCTCACCGGCTCCTCGCCCGCGCCGAGGAGCGCACCGGAGAAAACGCATCCGACGAGCAGATCCCCCAGCGGATCATATTCGGTGAACCCGCAACCGCTCGCGGCGACGAACCCCCCCACGAGCACAACCACGAACGAAGAACCCGTAAGCTTTCTCATGATTCCATCTCCCATGGAGCTTCGGACAGGCGCCTCGCGCGGCACAGGCCGATGCAATGCCCGATTGTCACGGTGCAGGGCGGGGGCGGGGCGGCCAGGGCGAACGCTCCCACCCACGAGGAGGGGATGGCCGCTCGGGGGCGACACGACGACGCCCTGAACCAAGCGCACAACGCCGCCCCAGACACAAATACCGAACAATTTCAGTGAAATTGTTGCAGGCGTCGAAGAGCGCCTTATGATTGCTGGGCTGAGCGAGACGGAGTTCGCGGCGACCGAGCAGAAATGCGTTCGGACGAGCCGCGATGTTTCTCGCCACCCCGATTGCGAAGCGGAAACTTCTCAACGACCCAACCCTGTCCGCAGGCGATCCGCACCATGTGCACGACGATCGCATGCGAGGCATTCACGGAGATTGCTCATCATGAGTGGTTTGAAATCAATCACGCTCGCTATCGGACTCGGCCTCCTTGCTCTTGCCGGCGGTTGCGCCTCGGCGAAGGAGCCCATCCAGGCCTCGGCCGGCCCCAGGATGCCGGATCCCGGCGCCGACAAGGAGTATCAGGTCGATTTCCCCGATCCGGGCCATGGCATGGCGCGCTACATCGGAATGACGATCCACCGGGACCTCTCGAAGAATTGCGGGCTCGTCCAGACGTACTTCGCCTTCGACTCCGCCAAGTTATCGCCCCAGGACAAGGCGACCTTGCGGGGCGTGGCCGCGTGCCTGGACCGGCTCGAGCTCAAGGACTCGAAGCTCTCCATCGTGGGGCGCGCCGACGCTCGCGGCGACGGTAATTACAATGCGGCGCTGGGCATGCGGCGCGCCCAGAACGTCAAGAAGCTCCTGACCGACGCCGGCGTCGCCGAGAGCAGGATTGTCATCACGTCCCGCGGCGACATCGGCGCGGTCGGCGCGGACGAGTCGAACGAGCTCGACCACGAGGAACTGTACTCGCACGGGTATGACCGCAGGGTGGACGTGGTGCTCGTCGCGGTCCCCCCTGTACCCCACTGACGCGCTCGCGACGAACACAGATTCGAGGCGCGCCGATGTGGCGCGCGTATCGATACGATCGCTTAACGGAAAACGAAAAAGGACTTCAAATGAATTTCGACAAGATCGCCCTTGGTTTCTCGCTCGTGTCGCTGCTCGCGACGGCCGGTTGTGGAAATGGCGTCTCCGACGACCCGCTGGCCGGGACCTGGAGCAATACGAGCTGCTATGGCTCGTCGTCGAAGCCGGCGGACATCGAGAGCTGCAAGACCGAGATGACGTTCGGAGATGACCTGACCGTCGAGCTCCGGGCCGAGTGGATCTCCCTCTCCGCGACGGCCACGAACCCCGGATGCTCGACCCTCAAGGTGGTCACCGGGCAGACGTGGTCGACCGAGCACGAGGCCGACACCTTCACCGTATCGGGTGATGGGAAGGCCACGATGGAGCGCACGAACTGCGTCAATGACGCGGACAACCTGGAGGCTTCCGACACGACGGATATCAGCATCCCCGGGGGCGACACGACCTACACGCTGAGCGGCGATACGCTCTACGTGAAATCGGGCTCGCTCGAGGGCACCTACACCCGCTGAGAGCGCACGGCGGCCGCGATGTGGGGGGGATCGCGATCAGCCGAGGGCGGCGATCGCGGCGTCGTAATTCGGCTCTTGCGCGATCTCGGGGACGAGCTCGGCGTGGAGGACCTTGTTGTCCCCGTCGAGGACGACCACGGCGCGCGCGGTGAGGCCGGCGAAGGGGCCCTCGGTGATTTCCACGCCGTAGTCCTTGCCGAAGGACGAGCGGAACGCGGAGAGCGACTCGCACTTGTCGATGCCCTCGGCGCCGCAGAAGCGCTTCTGCGCGAAGGGCAGGTCCTCGGAGATGTTCAGCACCGTCACGCCCTTCTCGGACGCGAGCTTGTTGAACTTGCGCACCGAGGTCTGGCAGACGGGGGTGTCGATGCTCGGGAAGATATTGAGGACCTTCTTGCCCGGGAAAGCCGCGAGCGAGGCCCGCGAGAGATCCGAACGGAGGAGCGTGAAATCGGGGGCCCCTTTGCCCTGCGTGGGCAGGTCGCCCGCGGTGTGGATCGGATTGCCCTTGAGTGTGATCGTCGCCATGATGAATCGTCTCCTGTTTGGCGCGGAGTGTACACGCTCCGTCGCGCGCCACAAGAGAAGAGGCCGTGCAGGAGCTCCTGCGTTCATTGCGCTGACATGCGAAGCGGCTGTTTGGTCTGGCGAGCGTGGAGCGCGCCTTTCCCGGGGCCGTGACGTTCATTCAGCGCTTCGACTCGGCGCTGCGGCTCAGCCTCACGCGCGGATGCAGATCGCTCGGCCGACGTACTCGTCG
>JANMGF010001325.1:0-1652 GCA_031374535.1 Polyangium sp. (in: bacteria) | reverse complement strand
CCGACTGGAGCCCTCGCACCACGCCGCCCGCGTCGACGAGGGGCGTGTACACGTTGAGCCAGTGCGCCTTCTCGGTCACGTCCTCGTAGAAGAAGCTCTCGCCGGCCAGCGTGCGTTTGATGACCCCGATGGCCGAGGAGTCCGCCGGGTAGAGCTGAAAGACGTTCAACCCCACGGCCTGGCCAGGGACGAGGCCGAGGAGCGCGAGCCCCAAGCCGTCCGACACGAGGATGTTGCCCTCCATGTCGCACGACCAGATGTTCGCCTCCATCACGCGGAAGCAGTCGACCAGGATACGCGCCTTGCGCTCCTCGTTGTCGTCGCGCGTCACCTCGGCCGAGGCCCACGCGCGCTCTTCATCCGCCCGCCAGAACGAGAGCCGCGCGCGCTGGCCTTCCTGCGTGAGGCGCACGTCGAGCGTCTCTGTCGCGTCCCCCGCGAGGGCCGCGCGGCGCGCGGATGCGAGGGAGGCGCGCTCGTCCTCGTGCACGCGAAAGTCGAGCGAACCCCCACCGACACGAGCTTCCCACGCCGCGTTCGTCGCCACCGTCTCGCCCTCGGCCGAGACCAGCGCGAGGGGCGTCGGGCAGCCGCGAAGCAAGGTCTGTGCAGCGGGGAAGTCGAGGGGCATGGGTTTGTCTTCCTTCATGGAAAAGACGCGGGCGTGGCGGCCAGGTTATTTGCCCGTGAAGCGCGGCGCGCGTTTCTCCATGAACGCCGCCATGGCCTCGCCGAGATCCTCGGACGCGAGGAACGCCGCGTTCCAGGCAGCCACGTAGGCGAGCCCGTCGGCGACCGTCTTGCCCTCGCCGTGATCGAGCACCGCCTTCACGCCGCGCACCGTCAGCGGCGGGTTCGCGGCGATCTCCAGCGCGAGCTTGCGTGCCCCCGCGTGGAGCGCCGATGTGTCGTCGAAGAGCTCGTTCACGAGCCCGATCGAGAGCGCACGTTCGGCGGGGAGATCCTTGCCCGTGAACGCGAGCTCCCGCACGAGCCCCTGTCCGAGCAGCCTCGGGAGCCGCTGCAAGCTCCCGAGATCCGCGACGATCGCGATCTTCGTCTCACGCACCGAGAACGACGCGTCGCGTGTCGCGAGGCGGATGTCACACGCCGCCGCGAGATCGAGCCCTCCGCCGATGCAAGGCCCGTGGACCGCCGCGATGACCGGCACCGGGCTCTCCGCGACGGCGTCGAACGCGCGCTGGTAGCGTTTGATGAGCCCAAGGAGTTCCATCCGATCCGCCGCCCCGCCGCCCGCGAAGTGCGGCCCCATCTCGGCCATCGCCGCGCGCAGATCGAGCCCGAACGAGAACGCCTTCGCGGTCGACCGCACGACGACGGCGCAGAGGCCCTTCTCGGTGGAGAGCCGCCCGAACGTTGCCTCGAGCTCGGTGAAGAGCGCGGGCGGCATCGTGGGCCGGAGCAGCGTGACGGTCGCGATCGTTTCGGAGATGTCCAGGGAGACGAGCTCGCTCATGCGCGCGAGGCTAGCAGAGCCTGTTCGTGTGTCGGACCCTGCGAGGCACCGCCAAGATCTGGGCACACGCCTTGTCACTTCACCGCGCTGCCCTGGACGTCGTATGCTCCACGCCGATGGCCCAGGACGTCTTCGGCATCGCCGGCACGACGCAGGGCCCCTTCACCATCGAAGA
>JANMGF010001258.1:0-12778 GCA_031374535.1 Polyangium sp. (in: bacteria) | reverse complement strand
CGCAGAGGAGCTCTTCTCGAACCTCTCGATCGACGCCGACGGCGAATTCACCTTCAAGCCCACGCTCGCCGACGGCGGCACGTACGACGTCACGGTGGCCGTCCAGCCCGCGGATCCCGCGCAGATCTGCACCCTCACGGGCGGCAAGGGCGTCGTGACCGGCGCCAATGTCGACGCGGTATCCGTCCTTTGCGTCACGCCTCCCCCGGATCCTCCGCCGGTCTATCCGATCGACCCGACCACCGTGGACGTCACGAACGCCGATCGTTGTGATTTCCTCGACGCCGCCCATTGCCTCTTCCCCTGGCCGAACGACCATTTCACGATGGCCGATCCCACGACGAGCACGGGCCGCCGCGTCGCGCTCCATCCGCTCTCGATGCCCGTCAATGCCGAGGTCGACCTCTCGCCGGCCGGTATCCCGATGGTGAGCCCCGGCGGCGTCGGAATGGATCCCACCGACTGGAACCGGGCCGACGGTTTTTCGCCTGGCCAGATGCTCCTCACGTACGTGCCGGGCCTCGACGCGGTCGTCACCGGGATCGGCCCGATCACGCACATGGAGCGCTCGCTCGAGGCGGATTCGCCGCTCGTGGTGATCGACGCCGAGACCCTCGAACGCCACCTCGTCTGGGGCGAGCCCGATGCGTATGCGACGAGCGACGCCACACGCGCGCTCATCCTTCGCGCGGGTATCAATTTCCGCGAGGGACACCGTTACATCGTGGCGCTCCGCAACCTGAAGGACAGCGCCGGCGCGATCCTCGATCCCTCCGCCGCCTTCCAGGTCTATCGCGACGCGATCCCCTCGAACGTGCCCGCGATCGAGGCCCGGCGTGATTCGATGGAGAAGATCTTCGACGCGCTCGCGGGAGCGGGCATCGAGCGCAAGGAGCTCTACCTCGCCTGGGACTTCACCGTCGCCAGCGCGAAGAGCCTCGCCGGACGGATGCTGCACATCCGCGACGACGCCTTCACCAAGCTCGGCAATGCCGCGCCCACCTTCACGATCACCCAGGTCCTCCAGAATCCCGACGCCAACCGCTCGCGCCGCATCAGCGGCACGTTCACCGTCCCGAACTACCTGAACCAGGCGAACGGCGTCTCCGGTGCGTCTTTCAATTACAATGAGCCGAACGACGGGTTGCCCGATCAGCTCGACGGAAACGGCACGCTCCAGGCAAACTTCATCTGCAACGTCCCGCGCTCGGCCTTGCCCGACGGCAACGATAACATGGGCCTCGTCGTGCCCGGTCGCGCGGCGCTTTATGGCCATGGCCAGCAGGGCTCGGCGAGCCAGGTGAACGGCGGCTCCGCGACGGGCGAGCTTTCGAACACGTACAACTTCGTCTTCTGCGCGACGGACTTCATTGGAATGTCGAGCGGCGACAACGCCAACATCGTGCAGCTCGTCACCGAGTTCGGCCGTATGCCTACTCTCGCCGATCGGCTTCAGCAGGGCCTCCTGAACAATCTCTTCCTCGCGCGGCTCATGATCCACCCGCAGGGCTTCGTCTCGGACGCGAACTTCCGCGCAGGCCCGCAAAACCAGCCGCTCATCGACACGAGCGACGTGTTTTATTACGGCATCAGCCAGGGCGGCATTCTCGGGGGCGCGCTCGTCGCCATCTCGCAGGACATTCGTCGCGGCGTGTTTGGCGTCACGGGGATGAACTACAGCCTCCTCCTCGACCGCGCCACGGGCTTCGATCAGCTCCGGCCGTTCTTCGATCAGGCGTACAAGAACGAGCTCGACAGGCGGTTCGTCTTCTCGTCGATGCAAATGCTCTGGGACCGCGGCGAGACGAACGGGTATGCCTGGCACGTCGCGGACGATCCGCTGCCGAAGACGCCGTCCCATGCGGTGCTCATGCAAAATGCGTTCGCCGATCACCAGGTCACGCAATGGTCGGCCGACATCGAGGCGCGCACCCTCGGGGCGGGCATTCACGTGCCCGTCCTGAATCCCGGCCGCTCCATCGACACGACGCCTTATTTCGGCATCCAGGGGCTCGTGGCATACCCGCACTTCGGTTCGGCGCTCTTCGTCTGGGATACGGGTCCCTTCGACATGGCGCTGAACAAGGGCACGCCGGCGCCGCCCGTCGAGAACCAGCCGCTACGCACGGGCAAGGATCCCCACGGAGAGCCGCGCTTGCAGCCGGGCGCGCGTTTGCAGATCTCCGAGTTCCTGCGCTCGACCGGCAAGGTCATCGATCCTTGCGGCGACATGCCCTGCCTCGTGCCCTGAGCGAAAAATCCGTTTTGCCGCGCCGTCCGTGATGGGCTAGCCTCGTGTTCGCGTTTCTCCACGGAGGAGGATAGCCCGTCATGGATCTCGATTCCGTCCTTTTGACGTTGCGCGAGAAGGGCAAGCCGAACACGGCCAAGATTTACGTCCGCCACGGCGTGAAGGATCCGACGTTTGGCGTTTCGTATGCCGACCTCGAAAAGCTCGTCAAGACCATTCGCCAGGACCACGCGCTCGCGCTCGGGCTCTGGGCGAGCGGAAACCACGAAGCGCGCGTGCTCGCGACGAAGATCGCCGATCCGGAGGCGTTCTCCACGGCTGAGCTCGATGCGTGGCTCGCGCTGGCCCGGGATCAGGTGATCCAGGGCGGCGTCGCCGCGGTCGCCGCGCGCCGCAAAGACGCGTTTTCGATCGGCCTGCGCTGGCTCGAGCTTCCGGGCGAGTTCGGGAGCGCGGCCGGGTGGAACGTGGTCGCCGCTCTCGCGTTGCGGGGCGAGCTCCCCGAGAAGGAGGCCACGCGCCTCTTGAAGTACGTCCAGAAGTACATCCACGGCGCGCAGAACGGCACGCGTTACGCGATGAACAACGCCCTCATCGCGATCGGCGGCAGTATGGAGGCGCTTCGCGAGCAGGCCCTCGCGGCGGCGCGCGTGATCGGCAAGGTCTCTGTGGATCACGGCGAGACGTGTTGCAAGACGCCGGACGCGGTCGATTACATCGCGAAGATGGTCGCCCACCGGGAAAGACGCGCGGGGGGTGCGGGCACCGCGGCGGCGAAGGCCGAAAAGAAGGCCGTGACGAAGAAGCCTGCCGCCGGCAGCAAGGCAAAGCCGGCCGCGTCGCGAAGGGCCTAGGCGCGGCCGAGCGCGCGGGCGACGGCCCGGAAGTGCTCCAGCATCTCGGCATACGAAAAATGCGCATTGCGGCCGCTCGGATTCGGGACCACGAAGACCCGCGCGCCGCAGAGCTCCCCCGGCTGCTCGCCGCACGGAATGGGCTCGGAGGCTTTCTTGTCGAAATAGCTCCGACAAACCGTGATCCCCACGAAGACGATCATGCGGGGGCGGTACTTGCGGATCTTCGTGGTGAGCGTGCGCCTGCCCGTGTCGTAGTCCTCTCGCCCGAGGTCCATCACGCCTCGCGTCGCGCGGGCGACCAGGTTCGTCAGGCCGAGGCCGTGGTCGAGCATGCGTGTTTCCTCCTCGGGAACGAGGCGTCGCGGGACGAGGCCACTCTCGTGGAGCAGCCTCCAGAACCCGTTGGCAGGATTCGCGAAATTGTGCCCCTTTTTCGCCGAAAGGAGCCCCGGGTTGATCCCGATGAACAAGGCGTCGAGGTCCGGCGCGAGGATGTCGGGGGTGACTTGCTTGGGGGAGGGCATGGCGAGGAGACCGTTTCCATCCTACCCGCGGCCCCGGGGTTTGTCCACGACGAGCGACGCGACGGGGCGCACCCTCGAGCCACCCCTGAGCCCGCCCCGTTGCATTGTCCCGAGGCGGTCTTACGATGCTGGCTCGGCGCTCGTGGCCTTGCCCGAGCCCGCTTCCGGGAGACGAATCATGACCACGACCGCCACGTCCCGCCCGATCACCCGCGTCTCGACGGCTCACCGGCAACGCGAGGGCGGCGGATTCATCGTGCGAAGGCCCTTTCCGTCGCGCGGAATCGAGTCCGTCGACCCATTCTTGATGCTCGACGAGATGGGCCCCGCCACCTACGGCCCCGGCGAGGCCAAGGGCGCGCCCGACCACCCGCATCGCGGATTCGAGACGGTCTCGTACATCCTCGAAGGGGAGGCGGAGCACGAGGATTCGGCCGGGCATCGCGGCAAGCTCGGCCCGGGGGACGTGCAATGGATGACGGCCGGCCGCGGCGTCGTGCATTCGGAGATGCCCTCACGCGTGATGCGCGAGCAGGGCGGGACGATTCACGGGTTCCAGATATGGGTGAACCTGCCCGCGCGCGACAAGATGATGGAGCCGCGCTACCAGGAAATCCCGGCCGCGCGTATTCCGGAGGGACGCACGGAGGACGGCCGGGCGCGCGTGAAGGTCGTCGCGGGGGAGGCGCTCGGGGTGCGCGCGGTCATCGAGACACGTACGCCCATCACGTATCACGATTGGACCCTCGCGCCGGGCGCCTCCGTCGACGTGCCCCTGCCCGAGGAGATGAATGCCTGCATTTACGTCTTCCAGGGCCGCGCGCGGGTCGGGGCGGAGGCGCGCGAGATCGAGGAAGGCCAGCTCGCCGTGCTCGGCGAAGGCCGATCCGTGCGCCTCGCGTGCGCCGAGGACGCGGCCGGCGAGGCGAGGTTTCTGCTCCTCGCGGGCGTCCCGTTGCGTGAACCCGTGGCGTGGTATGGGCCCTTCGTCATGAACACCCAGGACGAGATCGAGCAGGCGATCGTCGATTACCAGGCGGGCAGGATGGGCAAAATCAAGCGCTGAAACGATTCACGATCCTATCGTTCTTCAAGGCGTGTCGGCGCCCGGATTCTTGTCGAACACCGTACGCAATTCGCCGTCTCGCGTGATATAGGTGACGCACGACGAGGAGCGATTGCCGCGCGACATCCCGAGCGCATACTCCAGCACGGCGCGGCGAGCGGACCTCTCCTGGAGGACCGGCAAAACGAGGCCAAGCGTCTCCTCGGCTGCGTCCGAAAGCAGCCACGGCGCGCGTTGCGAGAGCTCTTTCCAGGCCGCATCGCGCGCCTCCACGTGCCCGAGATCGTCCAGCGCGAGCCACGCGTTCACCCAGGCGCTCACGCGGGAAGGCGTGTCGCGGCACGTGCGCGAGAGATCCTCCATGGCCGCGCGTGGATCCCCCCGCAATCGCAGGGCCTCGCCACGATAACCGTAAAGCGTGGGCCCCACGAGCACGGGCGCACAATCGATGCTGCGCTGGAAACTCGCGAGCGCCGCGGCATGATCCCCCCGCAGCATGTGCACGGCGCCCATCCCAATGAAGAGCCAGCGGGCGCGCGGCTGGATCGCAAGCCCGCGGCGAAAATCCTCCTCGGCCTCGTCGATACGCCCGAGCCAGAGGAGCAGCTCGCCCCGGTATGCGTGGGGGTGGTGCGAGCGCGGGTGATCCCGCAGAATGGCGTCGAATGCGCCGAGCACGTCCGCGGGCGGCGCGGCGCGAATCGACCATTGCAAGACCTTGGCGCGCTGGCGCGCCGAGGGGCGGAGCGGGAGCGGCGCGAGCGTGCCCGACGCTGGATCGACGAAAGAGAGCGTGCGTAAACGATCGTCGCCGAGCCGCGCGAGCATCTCCTCCGGGAAAAAGCGGGTGAGCAGACGCAGCCTGACATCGCGGGGGGCGGCGACCTCGCCTTCTTTTTCGAGGAACGAATCGTCCAGTCTGCGTGCGACGCGCTCGATCGTGATGTCCGGGAGCGTATCCATCACGCGGCCCGCGAGGCGCGCCGTATGGCGGAGAGCGGGCGCCACGAATCGCCGGTAGAGCGCTCGCCGGGTCGACGGAACCTCGCTGGGGTTGTCGGGGCTCCGTCCGAGCGCCGTGAGCGTCTCAATATCGAGAAACCCGTAATGCCGGCGCCCGAGCGTGACGAGCTCGAGATCGATCACCCAGTTTTGCGCCTCGCTCGCCACGTGTTTTGCCGCGAGAAGATCGACGATCGCGCCGCGCGCGTCGCCGGCCGAACTTTTGGCCTGCGCACGGAGCACGAATGCCTCGGGATTGCCGGGAGAATCGTCCAGCGCCGCGCCGTCGTCGAGGAGCCCCGCCGCGAGGTCTCGCGCGCCGAACGCTTTCAGAAGACCCGCGGCGCGCTCGCGGAGCGTCGGGGCGTCGGGCGCGAGCCGCAGGGCGAGATCGACGTGCCGCCGGCAGCCTTCGAACCGCCCCGCGATCTGATCGAGGCTCGCCGCGGCCATGTGGATCTCGGCCGTTTGGGTCGGGCCCGCGGCCGACGCGAGCGAAAGGGCGCGCGTGATCCAGGCGTCGACGAGGCTCCTGTCGCCGAGGCGAAAGGCGAGGCGCGTCGCGTCGAGCGCCACCTGGAGATCGCGGACCGACGCGGGATCATGCTGCCGAAGCGCCTCCCACGCCTCGCGTGGCCCTGCTTTGCGCACATCGGTCATCGCGACGCTGTCGTTACGTCGAGCGCCCGTCGGCGTAAAGCGAGATCTTTTTCGTTGTCCCGCGCGCCCCGGCGGAGACATGATGGCTCCCGTCATGGTGCCCGTCCGCCGCATTTTGCCCCTCGCCGTGCTCCTCACCTCGGCCGCCTGCGCCTCCTCCCCGGCGCCCGAGGTCGTGAAGACCCAGGCCGCCGACATGAAGTTCGTGCGCCTCACGATGAAGCCTCCCGTGTTCGCCGATCCCCAGCGAAAGGAGAAGCTCGCCGCGGCTTTCCCCGAGCTCGAGAAATATCTGGCGGAAGAGGTCGTGCGTATGGGTTTGCCCGGCGCGGCCGTGGGTATCGTCATCGACGGGGAGCTCGTGTTCGCCAAGGGGTTTGGCGTGACCGACCTCCAGACGAAGGCGCCCGTCGATCCGGATTCCGTGTTTCGTATCGCCTCGATGACGAAGAGCTTCACGGCGATGGCCATCTTGCAGCTCCGCGACGAGGGCAAACTCTCGCTCGACGATCCGGCCGCGCGATTCGTGCCCGAGCTCGCCGGTCTCGCCTATCCCACGCGCGACGCGGCGCCGATCACGATAAGGCACCTCCTCACGCACGGCGCCGGTTTCCCCGAGGACAACCCCTGGGGCGACCGGCAGCTCGGCCTCCCCGAGGCGGATTTCACGCGTATGATGCAGGAAGGGTTTCCCTTCTCGACCTCGCCGGGCACGGCGTTCGAGTACTCGAACACGGGGTTTGCGATCCTCGGGCGTATCGTCTCGAACGTGTCGGGGATCGATTACGCGGATTACCTGCGGACGAAGATCCTCTCGCCGCTCGGGATGAATGCGACGGTGCTCGACGAGCGTATGGTCGAACAAGGGCGCCTCGCGCGGGGACACCGGAGGGACGGCGAGACCCTCGTGCCCGAGGCGAACCTGCCCCACGGTGCGTTCGGGGCCATGGGCGGGCTTTATGCGTCGCTCACCGACATGGCGCGGTACGTCGCATATCACCTCTCGGCCTGGCCTGCGCGCGACGAGCGTGAATCGGGGCCGCTACGCCGGAGCACGTTACGCGAGATGCACGAGAGCGGCCGCGCCACGGGGCTCCGGGCGTCGCCGGGGCTCGAGGAGCAGGGGCCGTCCGTGTGGTCGGGAGGGTATGCTTTCGGGCTCGGGACCTTCGCGACGTGTGAATACGCGCGCGGCGTCTCGCACACGGGAGGTTTGCCCGGGTATGGGTCGATCCTCCAGTTTTTGCCCGAGCACGGGGTCGGGGTCATTGCCCTCTCGAACGTGACGTACGCGCCCATGTCGCGATTCGCGCGTGAGGTGCTGCGGCGCCTGCGCGAGACGGGCGCCCTCGTCCCGCGGGTCTTCGTCCCCTCGGAGGCGCTGGTCGGGGCAAAAGGCGCAGTGGGGCGCCTCGTCACGCGATGGAACGACGCGGAGGCCGACGGGATCGTCGCGGATTCGTTTTTCTTGGACAAACCTCGGGCGCGGTGGGTCGCCGAGCTAGAAACGTTACGCGTTTCGCACGGCGCGTGTCGGGAGGAGGGGCCGATCGACGCGGAGAATGCGCTGCGGGGCACGTTCCGGCTCGGGTGTGATCGCGGGTGGATCGACGTGTCGCTCACGCTCGCGCCGACCTCGCCGCCGCGGATCCAGTACCTCGCTTTGCAAGGCGTCCTTCCGCCGCCGAGCGTGCTGGCCACGGCGAGTGATCGGCTCGTATCCCTCGTGAATCGATGGGACGACGCCGCGGCGGCCGAGCTGTTTGATCCGGGCATGGATCTCGGGCGCATGAAGGCGTCGTTTGCCGCCTTGAAGGAGACGCGCGGGGCGTGTCGTGTCGGAGAGGTGATCGGCGGGGATGGCGCGCGGAGGGCGGCTCTCCGCCTCGCGTGCGAGAAATACCCCGTGGCCGTGGAGCTCACGCGGCCGGAGGGCGGGGCGAAGATCGAGGGCGTGCGGTTTTCCCCCCTGCCTGGGGCCGCCGCGAAGTGCGCGCAGTGAAGCTCAGAGATTCCGGACGAAATAGTCCCGGATGAGCTCTTCCATGTAGATCCGGTCGGCGGGCCTGCGTGGCATGTGGCGCTCGTCCGGGAAGAGGAGCAGGTCATAGGGCTTGCGGGCGCCGATCATGGCGTTGACGAGGCGCGCCGTGTGTCGAAAATGAACATTCTCGTCGATGAGGCCGTGCACCAGCATGAGCTTGCCGCGGATGGCCTCGACGTGGCGCATGACGCTGCTCTCCTCGTAGCCACGCGGGTTCTCGGCTGGCGTGCCCATGTACCGTTCGGTGTAATGGGTGTCGTAGCCGTCCCAGTGCGTGACCGGGGCCCCCGAGACCGCGAGCTTGAAGGTCTCGGGCGCGCGCGCGAGGCACATCGCGGCCATGTAGCCGCCATAACTCCAGCCATAAACGCCGACGCGCGCCGGATCCGCGAGGCCCTTCTCGACGAGCCAGCGCACGCCGTCCACCTGATCGGAGACCTCGATCGAGCCCATACGGTGCTTGATCGCTCCCTCGAACGCGAGCCCACGCCGCGCGCTGCCTCGGTTGTCGAGCATGAACACGAGATACCCGAGGCTCCGGAGCCATTGCGGGCGCATCGTGACCGTCATGTTCCAGCCGTTCGTCACGAGCTGCACGTGCGGGCCGCCGTACACGTACACGATCGTCGGAAAGGGACCCTTGCCGAAATGCGCCGGGGGACGGTAAAGCGCGCCGTGCAGGGTCTCGCCGTCGCGTGAGGTGAGCGAGACGATCTCGGGCGGCGTGAGCCCCAGGGCGGCGACGCGGGGATCGGGTTCGTCGTGAATCGTGGCGAGCACGGCGCCGTCGTCGAGCGAGCGGATTCGCACCGTGGGCGGGCGATCCTTCGCGTGAAACACGTCGACGAAACGGCGGCAGGCGTGATCGCAGGTGACCCCATGAATGCCGGGCTCGGTGGTGATCCGCCGCGGCTCGCCGCCTCCGAGGGGCACGGCATAGAGGTGGCTTTCGAGCGGGCCCGCGGCCGTGCCCGTGCAATAGACGAATCCCTGTTTTTCGTCGATGCCGCGGACGTCGTCGACGATCCACGCCCCGCGGGTCAGCTCGGCGACGAGCTTGCCGTCGCGATCGTACCGATAAAGATGCCGGTATCCCGTGCGCTCCGAGGCCCACAAGAATCCGCCGTCCTCGAGCGGACGGAGCAGATCGTGCAGGTTGATCCAGACGTTCGTCTCCTCGCGCAAAAGGCACGTGCGTGCGCCCGTCGCGCGATCGAAGACCACGAGCTCGAGCCAGGTCTGGGCCCGATTCTGGAGCTCCGCCGCGAGCCTGCCGTCTGAAAGCCAGTGGACGCGGGCGAGGTAGACCTCTTCGCCGTACGTGGTATCCATCCAGACGGGTTCGCCCCCGGACACCGGGACGACGCCGAGCCGCACACGCGCGTTTTCCTTGCCGGCGAAAGGATAATGGTGATCCTCCTCCGACTCGGCGCCGGTCGTACCCTTGCCCTGGTGGACGATACGATAAACGGGGATATGGGTCTCGTCGACCTCCGTGAACGCAATGTGCTGCCCGTCCCGCGACCACCAGAATCCGTGGTGCCGCGACATCTCCTCCTGCGCGACGTATTCGGCGACGCCGTGCGTCTTGCCCGTGCCCCGCGCGCCTGTGGTGATTTGCCGCGGAAGGCCGCTCTGCGTACGGACGACGTAAAGCTCGGCGTCGCGGACGAACGCGACCGCCGCGCCGTCGCCCGAGAGCCGAGGGTCGAGGATGGGCGCAAAGCCGGCCTCGACGAGCTTGCGGAGCGGCGCGCCGGGCCCGTCTTGTACGTAAAGCGCGCCTTTGATGGGCACGAGCACCCGGTTCGCCCGTGCGGCCCAGGCGTATGTCGTGACGCCGATCTCCCGCTGGCGTAGCCGCTCGCGGCGCAGCGCCTCGGCGAGCGAGACGTTTTCTTCCGTGGTGCCGCCGTCGGGCGGCGAGACGAAGAGGTTTTGCTCTCCCGTCGCCGGATCAAAGACGAAGAGCTGCCGGACGAGGCTCCGTTCGGGGCTCTTCAAGTAGGTGATCAGGCGATCGTCGGGGCTCCACGCCACTTGATCGGGGATCGCCATGCCCGGCAGCGGATGCCGAGCGACCTCCTCCACGGCGAGGATACCTCCGGCAGCTTCGTTCGTCAGAGGGGCGTCGATTTCTGAAGAGGACATCGTGGTTCTTCCGGATGTGCGCGCGTCGCGCGCGGCAACGTATACCATCCCCGGAGGAAAAACCACGCGAGCAGCCGCGCGGTCGAGGACCCACGAAGACGGCATGTCGGCGGGCGGTGTGGCTTCCGACACAGGTTGACGGGTTGCGCAAACGGAGGGGAGCGGTTGCGCGAATTGCGCAACGGCCGCTTCACAATTTGCGCGACCGGGCGGGCCTCCCGCGGCTTTCACGGGGCTTTCCGGGGCGTCGGCGTTCAGGCACGCTCATTGCGGATCGCTGGGAACAACAGACCGGGACGGCCAGGAAACGCGTCCCCCGAAGACCTCGCCCAGGTAGGTGCCCGCCATGCGAATCTCCCTTTTCGTCGCCTCGAAGCTCGCGCTCCTTGCAACCCTGGTGATGGTCTCCGCTGCGAGCGCAGCCGAGGAAGAGCCGGCGGCCGTATCGGACGTGCCGGTAAAACCACGTCCGTTCCACGTGGGCATCTCGGCCGGCATGGCCTACCAGACCGTGCGTGTGCCGTCCGTGGTCCCCACGAGTTACGCGGCCGCGTCGATCGGCTTGCACGCGGGCTACAACGTGAGCGAGCGATTCTCGGTCGGCATCGAGCTGCTCAGCGTCGAGAAATACATGGCGCGCTCGGGCCCCTTCAGCCCGTTCGACCCGGGTTTGGCGCCACAAGCAGGTTGCAACAACTGCGAGCCGCCGCCGACGGGCGGCTGGGTGAAGAACACCTCGGCGAGCTTCGGCATGCTCGGCCCGCGCGTCGAGTTTTCTCCTTTTGGCAAGGACGGCCTTTACCTCGGCGCCACGGCCGGGATCGCGTTCCTTTACGGTGTCGACTCGACCTACGGCTTCGGCGGCGCAGGGAGGGTGGGGTATCGGGTGCGCGTCGGCGAGCTCCTCGGGCTCGCGGTCGAAGGGGGCGCCCAGGCACAAGCCTTCGGCGGAGGCGCGTATACGACGGCGCCGTACGGCATGCTCATGCTTCGGCCCTACTTTTGACGCGCTGAAAAATTCCGCGCCGAACGGCTCCCCGGCCGCGATGCAATAACCGTCACACGATTGGCGCGGCCAGGATCTCACGTTATCACATTGACGGGCGAGAAAGGAGGGGGGTAGCCTGTTGGAATGGCCGAACCCAACGTCGACTCCGTCCGTTCCATCGACCTTCCTTCTCCAAGCGAGGCCCCGTCCGCAAGCGCTGCGGGAGGGCCCACCGAAGGGTTTGTCGTCGGAGGGACCCTCGAAGCCGGAACGCTCGGCGTCAACGGCGCGCAGGACGAGCTTTATCAGATCGACGCGGCGGCCAACCAGACGCGCCGCGGTTTCCTCGCCGGAAGCATCGGTTTGGTCGCGGCCGTCTTCGGGCGTCGCGCCCTCGCCGCCGGCGGCGTAGGCACGCCTGTCTACCGCATCCACCCGTCGATCGGCGTGGCCCGCGTCGGAAACGCCGACCCTTCGACGTACTACATCGGCCCCGAGATCCCGGGTCTGCCGCCGCTCGGCTCGCCGCCGGGCACCTCCGCGCCCCCCTACAAAGTGGGCGGGAAAATCAAGCCCCAAGCCGCTCGGTTTCGCATTTTTGAATACCAGTGGATCCAGGGCCGCTTGATGCCCGTCCGCGAGGTAAACCTCACCACGCCGGGCGTGCTCGGGATCACCTGGACCGCGCACCTCGCCAACAAGAAGGCGTCCTTCCACAGGTTCCAGGGCCCGAACGGCGAGGCCACGCCGCCGGGGCCGCTGCGCAACGCGTCCGTGCAGAACCGGCGCTCGCTCGAGATTGACTTTGGCGCCCGTTCGATCAGCGGTTCGTCGCAGGGGCCGACGGAGTTCCGCGTGGGGACGAGCGATAGCCCGGCGGCGGAGGCGTATCCGATCGGCGCGAACGGCCAGCCCGTCATCGATTACCTCGGCCAGCTCCGGACGGACGCCGAAGGGCGGCTCATCCTGCTCGGCGGGCAGGGCCGCGCGAATCACAGCACGGCCACGCCCTCCGAGATCGTCTCGTACGCGAACAACGACAGCTGGTTCGACGACGTTTCGGACGGGCCCGTGACGGCCATTGTCACGATCGACGACGGCAATGGCGGCACGCTCGACGTGCCGGTGGACGATGCCGGCGGCGCGTGGGCCGTCGTGGGACCGCCCGATTACGCGCCGAACGTCCCGGCAGCGGTCACGCTTTACGACCTGCTCTTCGACCTCGCCGTGCGGCA
>JANMGF010001257.1:0-4419 GCA_031374535.1 Polyangium sp. (in: bacteria) | reverse complement strand
TCCTCGTCTCGCTCGTTCTCTCGCTCTCGGCGCCCGCCCTGGCCCGCGCCGGCGACGATCTCGCGGTCAGGGTGCCGCCCGACACCCTCGCTGCCATCCGCGCCCGCGGCGAGCTGCGCTGGGGGGCCGATTCGCAGGGAGGCGCGCCCTACGTCTTCCAGGATCCGATGGATCCGAACCACCTCATCGGCTTCGAGGTGGACCTCGCCTCCGCGCTCGCGAAAAAACTCGGCACACGCGCGAGGCCCGTCCAAGGACAGTGGGACGGGCTGCTCGCGCTGCTCGCGCGCGGCGATTTCGACGTGGTCATCAACGGGATCGAGATCGCCGAGGAGAAAAAACGCGTCGCCGATCTGTCGCGGCCTTATTACGTCGCCGCCATGCGGCTCACGGTGCGCAAGGGCGACGCCGCCGCGCCACGCACGCTCGAAGCCCTGCGCGGCCGCCGGGTCGGCTCCTTGCCCGGATCCCTCGCCGCGCGGCTCTCGGAGCGCGAAGGCGCCGAGGTGAAGACGTACGACGGCGGGCAAAACGACATCTACGACGACCTCCGCATCGGGCGCACCGACGCGGTGCTGCTCGACGATCCGATCACGCTTTATTACGGGGCGATCGATCCCGCGCTCGAGGTCGTTCCCGGATCGTTCGGCGAGGTCGCGTATGCCGTGGGCGTGCCGAAGGGCGACGCAGAGACGCTCGCCGCGGTGAACGAGGCAATTGACGCGCTCGCGAAGGAAGGCACGCTCGCCACGCTCTACGCGCGCTGGGGCCTCTGGAACGAGCCCACGGCGAAGCTCCTCGGCGGTCCACAGCCCAGCTCCACGGTCGCCGAAGCGCATGACGCGTGGCGCGCCGCCGTGGGCAAACCGCTGCCGTTCTGGTCACGCGTGACCGAGCGATACCCCGCGACGCTAGGGCTCTTCGCCCGAGGCGCGCTGCTCTCGCTCGTGGTCTCGCTGCTCGCGATGTGCGTGGCCGTCACGCTCGGCATGCTCCTCGCGCTCGCGCGGGTCTACGGGCCGAAGCCCTTGCAATGGCTCGCCGTGGGGTACATCGAGGTCTTCCGAGGCACGCCGCTCCTCGTGCAGCTCACGATGGTGTACTTCGGCCTGCCCGAGCTCGGCCTGACGCTCTCGCCGTTCGTCGCGGGCGTGATCGCGCTCGGCTTGAACTACGCCGCGGCCGAGGCCGAGAACTACAGGGCCGGGCTCTCCAGCGTGCCGGCGGGGCAGATGGATGCGGCGCGTACGCTCGGGCTCTCGAAGCTCGCGTCGCTCCGCCACGTGGCGTTGCCGCAGGCGATCCGCGTGTCCTTGCCGCCGACCACGAACGACTTCATCGCGCTGCTCAAGGACAGCTCCCTCATCTCGGCCGTCACGTTGACCGAGCTGACGAAGACCTACACGAGCCTCGCGAGCGCCATGCGCGATCACCTCGGCCTCGGCCTCGTGGTGGCGCTCTTTTATCTCGCCCTGAGCCTGCCCTTTGCGCGCCTGTCGCGCTTTGTGGAAGAGCGGCTCGGGTCCAAGGTCCGCCGCGCGGTTTAGGGGTAGGAGGGTAGGATGTCGATCTGCGTCACCGATCTCGTGAAGCGTCATCCCGGCGCCACGGCGCCCGCGCTCGCGGGGCTCTCCATGCAGGTGCCGACGGGCAAGATCGCGAGCGTGCTCGGGCGGAGCGGCGCGGGAAAATCCACGCTGCTGCGTTGTTTGTCGGGGCTCGATCCCTTCGACGGAGGGACGATCGAGGTCTCGGGCACGACCATCGTCGCGGGCGAAAAGCACGGCTCCTTTGGCGGGAAGATCGGGCTCGTGTTCCAGTCGTTCGAGCTCTTTCCGCACCTCTCGGTGCTCGACAACTGCACGCTCGCGCCGCGGCTCGTGCGGGCCTTGCCCCGCAAGATCGCCGAGGCGCGGGCCCTCGAGCTGCTCGCCGAGCTCGGGATGGAGGACAAGGCCAAGGCGTACCCCGAGTCGCTCTCGGGCGGGCAAAAGCAACGCGTGGCCATCGCCCGCGCGCTCGCGATGGAGCCGTCGGTGCTGCTTTACGACGAGCCGACCAGCGCGCTCGACCCAGCGCTGAAGCACGAGGTCGGTCGGACGCTCCGCCGCGTGGCGACGACAGGCGTGACACAGATCGTCGTCACGCACGATCTGCCCGTGGCGCGGGAGGCCTCGGATCTCGTCTTCGTGCTCGACAAGGGGCGCGTTTCGTCGTTCGGCCGGCCGGACGAGGTGATGACCGAAGCCGCGTGAGGGGCCTCCGACGTAGAAGACTCACGTCTTCGGCGTGATGAGGCTGTTCAGAACGAAGCGCCCTGCGTTACGATGGTCCCCCCATGCGCGCGGTCAGCCTCAACATCACCGTGGGCTTCCGGCTTGACGAGCCACGGGAGCTCTTCAAGTTCGCCACGATGGCGAGCATCGCCTGCGGAGGCCCCGGCGTCGACGATCGAACGATCAAGCGGGCGATCCAGCAAGCGAAGGAGTCCTGGGCGAAGCTCGTGGCGCTCGTCTCGTTCCCCCTCGTGAACGGGCAGATCGCGCCGAACGTGGAGCCTGCGGAGGTGCACCGCTCGGTGCGTGATCAGTGTACGGCCCTCCTGCGCGTGGCCGAGTGGCAAGGCGCGCGGATCTTCGCGGTGAAGGCGACCGATCCGCTCCTCCTCGTGGCGACGGCGAACCGGCACGTGGCGGACGCGATCCTCGATGGAGCGTTCGAGGGTTTGTCGATGGACGTGCCCGTCATCGGTCCGTTCGAGGGCACGATGCTCGACTACGTGCGCACGGGCGGGCTCGACTATTTGCGGGAAGCGTACGCGGATCGCGGCTACGACGCGGAGGGGAACCTGATCCCGGAAGGCGAGCCGGGGGCGTTCGTGGAGACCGCGGCCGCGGCGGCTTCCAACGCGCTCCGGCTGGCGAGGACGAGCCGCTTCGACGCGATCGGCGTGCGCGGCGACCGGCCGGCGGCGGTGGAGATCGCGGGCGCGGCGCGGACGGCGCTGGAGAGCCAGGGGCTGCTCTCGCGGTAGGCGGCGGGGATCTCGCCGCTCAGGGCCCGACGTCTTCGTCCGACTGCACGCTCTCGATGTAACTCTCGAGCGGGCGCCCGTCGTCGAGCAAGAGGTCCACGAAGTCCCCGAGGTCCACCCCTGCCTCCTGGATCTCCGTCCCCGCGTAATCGAAGACCGTCCCGCAATGGGAGTTGTTGCGCTCGCGCCAGTACGGAATGAAGTACGCGAGGTTCTCGCGCGTGGCGAACTGTTCCGTGAGGAGCTTCGTGTCCTCGGCCCATAACGCGAGGATGCCCTCCTTGTCGAGCCCCGGATAGAATCGCTCGTACGAATAGAGCGAATAATCCATGTCGCGCTGGAAAAACGTGACGCCCAGCCGGTCGTTCGGGAACTGGTCGGCGAGGGCCGTGTTGATGATGCCGAGATCACTCGAATCGATGGTGACGTCGAGGCTCTTGTACACGGAGTCGATGTCCCAGGCCGCGCGGATCGTCTCGTGCAGGAACTTCGAGCGGCCCGCGCTCGGGAAGATGGGGCCGGAGTCGTCGAGCATGTAGCCCCGATCGACGGGGAGCCCCTTGCGCAAGAAATAATAATTGGCGAGCGAGCCCGCCCCTCCGGCGCTGCACCCCGAGACGAGCAGGCGCGGGATGTGCTCGAATTGCTTGGCGAGCCAGTCGACGGCGAGCAGGTTGTTCGGGTGGCCGGCGTGGTGGAACGCGATCTCGCCCTCCCCGGGGGCGCCGGCGTATTCGGCGACGCGGTTGCCGGTATGGATGTCGCCCGTGCAATACGGGAAGTACACGAGGTTCCAGTCGCCCGCGGGGTTCGCCGCATCGCGCCGCAGGAGCGGGAAGACGTGCTGCATGATGGCCATGTGGTTGTCGCCGATGCCGTCGGGGTTGGCGGCGCCGCGAATGCCCGTCTTCCCCGTGCAGCTATCGTAGTCCCAGCACGCGCCGCCTCCCTCGAACATGACGGCGAGGTCCTGCGAGGTCTCCGACCAGTTGACGAAGAACTTGTACTGGCTGTCGTTGCCGCACACGGTCCCCGGCACCTCGACCTTGAGCCACTGGCCGTAGACGCGCGGCTCTTCCACCGGGGGCGCCTCTGCCGCCTCATCCCCGCACCCCACGAGGCAACTGGCCGCGGCGGCCGCGAGGAGAGACAAGACGGGGGCGTGCTTCGAGAAGAACGTTCCTGCGCGTGGACAGAACATGGGCGCAGGATATCCGGCGCGGAGGGCACCTGTCGAATTTGCGTCCGCTCCCGCCACGACCCCCTTGACACCTCCCCGCTGCCCGGGGCACCCTCCAACGTATGCGGCACCTTAACCTGGGTGATCTTCTCCTTGCGCTCCGCAATCTCTCGACGGAACGCCAAGCGGACCTCCTCCTCTCGGG
>JANMGF010001225.1:0-4815 GCA_031374535.1 Polyangium sp. (in: bacteria) | reverse complement strand
AGGCCGCCGAATCGATCGAGAAGGGGGCTCCGCGGCATTATTATGTCCGCACCAACAGCGAGACGAAGCAGGCGACGGGGAGCATCCTCACGAGCCTCATGCAGATGACCGCGAAGGTTCCGTTCGATGACCGCCGCGCGCTCGGCGTGCCCATCGAGAAGCTACGAGAGTCGAAGGTGCGCGAGTTTTTGGCCGATATACAAAGCGGCCTTCTCGCCGAGCCCGACCCTCGGGAGATCTACAGGCGCATGTTTCTCTCCGCGCGTGTCAATGGACACGAGGTGCCGCGGAACATCGGCCTCCTGTTCTTCTCCGATGATCCGGAGGAGTGGTTTCGCGGCGCGAGGATCGAGACCGTGGAGTTTGCGGGCGAGGGAGACGTCCTGGCCGAGCGGGTCTTTCGCGGGCCGATCCACGAGCAGATCCGCGGCGCGCTCCGCCATTTGCAGGCGATGTCCACCCATCACATCGAGAAGCAGCGCGATACACCGGAGGTCAAGGGCTGGGTGAGTTATCCCTTTCCGGCGTTCGAGGAGGCGCTTGTCAATGCAGCCTACCACCGCGGTTACGAGGGGACCGTGGAGCCCACGAAGGTGTACCTCTACCCCGATCGAATGGAGGTCATCAGTTACCCGGGCCCGCAGCCTGGCATCCAGAGCGAGCACCTGCGTAAAGGAGGCAAGGTGCCGCCCGTTCCCGCGCGAAACCGCCGCATCGGCGACCTGCTCAAGGATCTGCGCCTCGCAGAAGCGCGAGGCTCGGGGATCCCCAAGGTGTTCCGATCCATGGAGCAAAATGGGTCGCCCGCGCCGACGTTCGATTTCGATGACGCGCGTTCTTATTTCCGCGTCACGCTGCCCGTCCACCCGGAATACCTGTCGATCCTGGCGCTTCGCGATGTCGCCCATCTACGCGCCGTGGGGGACCGTGCAGGGGCAGCGAGGCGCCTCGCGCTGGCGTTCGAGACAAGCGCTGGCTCGGGAGCGCTCGCATCCGAGCTCATCCTGGAGCTCAGTCGACAGGGGGAGATCGCGAAGGCGCGGGACGTCTACGAGCGTTTCTTCGGTGCATCTTCCCGTGCCGGGGAGGGGCGCGTGATTGCAGCGATGTCAACCGCTTACCTAGATGCGAATCGAGAAGGGGAGGCGAGGGTCATCCTGGATCGCCTGCCAGAGCTCTTGACGGCCACCGAAGCCATGGATGCTGCGATCCTGGAGCGACGCGCTGGCCGACAGCAGCGCGCACATCGCTTCTTCGAGAAGGCCGGCGATGCCCTCCAGACCGATCCTCGTGCATTGCTCGAGTTTGCCCAGACGAAGATCAGGCTTGCAGGTGAGCTTCTGCGCGATCGTCATCGAGATCGTTTCAAAGAGGATGCACGAACTCGCTTGCTACGGGAGGCGCGCGACATGTTGAGACGCGTGCTACAGATGGACACCGCGCGTACGAGGCGTGCATGGGCTTCTTACGAGCTCTCGCGGGTGCTCCGCTGGCTCGGTGCACCTGCGACCGAGGTTCGCCAGGCGCTCGAAGACGCCGTGAAGCTCGCCCCTGAAGAGCCGCGCTTTCAGAAGGAGCTCAGCAAGGCCGGCGGTGCGCCCGACGCGTGAACCGCGTACCCACCCGTCGCTGTCCATCGTCTCCCAGGCTCCCACACGCGTCAGATGACCTCCGCACACGCCGACCGCGCATCCCCCACGTGACAGCCGCCCAGCGACCTCGGGGAGAGCGGCTCCCACGTGTGTGACTCTCCCGAGGAGGACGCCCCAAGGCGTTCCCACAGAGGGTAGCGAGGACAAGAGACCCACCGCGCCGGCCCACCTCCCTGTGCGTCGCGGATCCTGAAGCCGGAAACGAGCCGACACAGAGGGAAGACCACCGCCCCGCGCTCCTCGTGCACCTCCCACACGTGGGAGGCGAACTCCGAGCGTGGCCAGGCCCGTCGACACACGTGGGACCCACCAACCTGGCGCCCGCCAGGCGGTTTTCCCCCTCCGCCACCCCCTCCGCCCGCCTTTTCCCCTGGAAAAACCACCCGGCCTGGAACGTGCTCGTGCCCCGCGCATGCAAGCGGAAGCGATGCACCAAGCGGCTCCGGCCAACACCAACGACCCCGAAACACCGCCGCCCTCCGGCCCACGCGGCCCACGCGAGCGCGCCCTCGACGAGGGGATTCTCATGCTCACCGACGCCGATCTGCTCGCCATCGTGCTCGGCACGGGCGCCGTCGGTTGCCCCGTCCTCTCCCTCGCGAACGGCCTGCTCGATCGCGTCGGCGGTCTCGAGGGGCTCGGCAGGCTCGGGCCGCCGGCGCTCGCCGAGATCCCTGGCATCGGGATCGTCAAGGCACTACGCCTCTCGGCGGGGCTCGAGATCGGACGACGCGCGCTCATGCGGTCCGTCCAACCGCGGCCCCAGGTCTGCAACTCATCCATCGTGGCCTCGTGGTTCACGGCCCGCATTGGCTGGAAGGAACACGAGGAGCTCTGGGCGGTCTCGCTCGACGGCCGTAACGGCATGCGCAGCGCGCGTCGCGTCGCGCAGGGCGGGGTCCACGGGCTCGGCATCACGGCCCGCGACGTCTTGCGTGTCGTCCTCCAGGACGCCGCGGCGGCCCTGATCCTCGTCCACAACCACCCGAGCGGCGACCCCACACCCTCCCAGTCCGATCAGGACATGACCCAGAAGGTCTTCGACGCCGCCCACGCCGTGGGCCTCCCGCTCATCGATCACGTCATCGTCTCCAGCACGGGTCGCTACACCTCCATGCTGGACCTTGGAATTTTACCGTCCGCGTGAGCATCCGTCCCTGCGTGGGGCCCAGGATACGCGGCCGAGGGCGGGTCTCTGTCGAGATCTTCCCTTTCGTCCCGTGATGATCGGACACTCGTACGCGGAGCGGTACCTGCCGCTCACCCTGGAGCTCCTCTTCCATGCACGAACTGCTCTCCCGGCTCGGCCTCGGTCCCGACGAGAACCTCGGCGGCTTCGACGGCGAGCACTGGCTCGGCGCTGGCCCGTCGATCGACGTGATCACCCCGATCGACGGTTCCCGCATCACCTCCGTCCGCCAGATCCATCGCTCCGAATACGACCGCATCGTCACGCGCGCGGCGACGGCGTTCCAGACCTTCCGCGAGGTGCCTGCCCCGAAGCGCGGCGAGGTCGTCCGCAGGCTCGGCGACGCCTTGCGGGCCCACAAGAAAGACCTCGGCGCCCTGATCACCCTGGAAATGGGCAAGATCAACGCCGAGGGCGAGGGCGAGGTGCAGGAGATGATCGACATCTGCGACTTCGCCTGCGGCCTCTCCCGCCAGCTTTATGGCCTCACCATGCACAGCGAGCGGCCTCGCCATCGCATGTACGAGCAATGGCATCCGCTCGGCGTGGTCGGCATCCTTTCGGCCTTCAATTTCCCCGTCGCCGTGTGGAGCTGGAATGCGGCCCTCGCGGCCGTCTGCGGCGACACGTGCGTCTGGAAACCCTCGCCGAAGACCCCGCTCTCCGCCATCGCGACCACGAAGATCGCCGCGCGCGTTTGCCGCGAGAGCGGCGTCGACCCGGCCATCTTTTCTCTCGCGTTTGGCAGCGTCGAGGACGTGGGCGAGCCCATGCTCGCGGATTGCCGTTTTCCGCTGGTCTCGGCCACGGGCAGCACCCGCATGGGCCGTCGGGTCGCCTCGGTCGTCGGCCGGCGCCTCGGCCGCTCCTTGCTCGAGCTCGGCGGCAACAATGCGGTCATCGTCACGAGCCACGCCGACCTCGACCTCGCCACGCGGGCCATTCTTTTCGGCGCGATCGGCACGGCCGGACAACGTTGCACCTCGACGCGGCGAATCCTCGTGCACCGCTCGCTCCGGGACGAGCTCGTCCTGCGCCTCGTGCGGGCGTATGCGACCGTGCGTATCGGTGATCCCCGCGAGCCGGGCACCCTCATGGGGCCCCTCGTCAGCCACGACGCCGTGGCCGCCATGCAATCAGCCCTTGCACGGTTGAAGGAAGAGGGCGGCGAGGTCCTCCACGGCGGCGCGCCGCTCACCGGCCCTCGTTTCTCCGGCGGTCACTGGGTCGAGCCCTGCATCGCCGCCGCGGAGAACCATTACGGCGTCGTGCAGGAGGAGACGTTCGCGCCGATCCTCTACATCATCCCGTACGGCGGCCCCACGCGGCCCCGGGATCACGCCACGCTCATGAACGAAATGCGCGAGGCGATCCGGCTCCACAATGGCGTGCCGCAGGGCCTCTCCGGCGCGATCTTCACGCATCACGTCATCGAGGCCGAGGCCTTCCTCGCCCAGGGCGGCAGCGATTGCGGGATCGCCAACGTCAACATCGGCACGAGCGGCGCCGAGATCGGCGGCGCGTTCGGCGGCGAGAAAGACACGGGCGGCGGCCGCGAGAGTGGCTCGGACGCCTGGAAAACGTACATGCGGAGGCAAACGAATACTCTCAACTGGGGAATGGACCTGCCTCTGGCGCAGGGGATCGCCTTCGGAGAACCTTGAACATGCCACGCCTGCCCCTCACCGAGCCCGAGCTTCTTTTTTCAATCCAGGCCCCGCGTCCATGGTCGGGGTTCGTCGAGAGGCCCGTCGTGGCCGAGCGCGTCGTCCTGCTCGCGGGGGATGATGCCTCCGCCGTCTGCGTGGACAGCGCCACCGGTCGCACCATTTATACCCTCACCGTGCCGCTCGAGACCACCGATCGGTACACGGGCCTCCCGCTGCCCTGGGCCGACGGCCGCGCGCTCGTGCCCGTCTACCAGAAAGACGCCTCGCTGCGCGTCTACGACGTCAGCCCCGCGGGCGCCATTGG
>JANMGF010001223.1:0-4116 GCA_031374535.1 Polyangium sp. (in: bacteria) | reverse complement strand
CGAAACCGACAGCGGCCGCGGTGTTGTCGGGGTCTCCGAAGCGCCGCAGGGGCGCTTGGGTCAGGCGCACGGCGCCTCGCGAGAGCTCCGGCAAGACGCCATCGACGCGGGGGTGTTTCGCGTGCGGTCGGTCGCGGCGGTGGCCCGCGAGGTGCCCGATGTGCTTCAGGCCACCGGCACTCTAATGCCCGACCAGCAGTCGGCGCTCACCCCGTTCGTGGGGGGCCGGGTCACCGCGGTGCTCGTCGAGCGGGGGCAGCGGGTGCAAGAGGGCGAGCCTCTGCTGCGACTGCGCGACGTCGACTACCGCAAGCCGCCGTCGTACAACCTCGCGGCCACGGCCTCCGGCGCGCAGATCCCCCTGGAGGAGAGGCTCGAGCGTTTCCACTACACGCCGGGCGCGTTCCTGTTCGGCGCCGAGAAGGGCGACGACACGCCCTCCGCCGACGACAAGGGCAAGGCGCGCACGGACGAGGCCGAGGGCGCGAAGCTCGCGCAGAAGCGGCTCGAGGCAAAGCGCGGCAGCGGCACGGCGATCACCTTCAGCACGAACGTCCCGGATCTCGCGCCAGGCATGGTGACGAGTTTCCTCGATCATCCGCGCGCCGATCTCGCGTCGGAGCAGAAGTTGCTCGTCGTCGAGTCGCACCTCTCGGGCACGTCGTTCGGCGAGTGGTCGCATCATTGCGAGGCGAAAAGCACGAAGAGCCCGCACCGGCCGAAGGCCGTGATGGCGCGTCCGAAGGTGAACGGCGTGGAGAGCGCGACCGTGGTGGGTCCGGCCGGCGAGGAGATCCACACGGACGAGTTCGGCCGCGTGCGCGTGCATTTCCACTGGGATCGCGAGAGCAAGATGGACGACAACAGCTCTTGCTGGATCCCCGTGAGCCAGCCCTGGGGCGGCGCGGGGTACGGCGGCGTGAACCTGCCGCGCATCGGGCAGGAGGTGCTCGTCGACTTCCTCGGCGGGGATCCCGATCGTCCGGTCGTCGTGGGCCGCGTGTTCACGAACCTCCAGAAGGTCCCGTACAAGCTGCCCGACAACAAGACGCAGAGCGGGATGCGTTCGAACTCGACGGGCGGCGGCGGCGGCTACAACGAGCTCATGTTCGAGGATGCGTCGGGCAAAGAGCTCGTCCGGATGCAGGCCGAGCGCGACTACAACAAGCTCGTCAAGCGCGACGAGCACACGACCGTCGGCAACGATCGCACGAAGGTCATCCAGCGCGACGAGAACGTCACGATCGGCAACGACCGCAACAAGACGGTCAAGGCGAACGAGACGATCAACATCGGCAAGAACCTGATGAAGACGGTCGCGTCGAGCGAGCGCGAGGTGACGGGCATGAACCGCAGCGTCGTGGTCGGCGTGAACCGATCGACGCAGGTCGGCGCGATCGACTCGACGATGGTCGGCGCGACACACTCGGTGATGATCGCGCCGCCGGGCGAGGGCGGCGGCGATTCGACGGCGCACGTGATGCAACACGACAAGATCACGCTGTCGACGCCGGGCGGGGCGAGCATCGCGCTCGAAGGGAACAAGATCACGCTGACGGCGGCGACGATCGAGGTGGCCGGATCGGGCGTCGTGAGCGTGACGTCGTCGGGCGGCGACGTGATCATCAAGGGTGGCCCGATGGTCAAGATCAACACCTGAGAGCCAGGCGGATCACGCGAAGGCGGCCCGGACGAACCCGTCCGTGGCCGCCTCGTCGTTCCATGCTTCAGAATTGAATGTTTTTCGGCACGACCGGCGCATTCGTCTTCTGCGGCGCCGAACGCAGCGGACCGGGCGTGGTCTTCGTCGTCGAGCTCGGTCGCGTCGTGGGCTCGGCCGTCGGGGCCGCCGTGGGCGCGATCGTCGGCGTGGGCGCGGGCGCGGGCGCGGGCGCAGGCGGCGTGGTGGGCGCAGCTTCGGTCTGCGCGGCAGGCACGCCCTCGGGCGTCTCGGAGCCCGAGACGATCGCACGTACCACGAAAAACGCGGCGATCAGCGCGAGCGCCGCGCCCGCGAGGATCCACTTGTTGCGAGACCCGCCGCGCAGGCGCCTCCATTCGGCGGCCTCGGCCGACTCGCTCGCGGCGCCGTTCAGGGCGAGCGCCGGGGACGAAGGCGTGACCTCGGGCGTCGCGAATCGCGCGGCTGCTGCGGCGTCGGCGAGGCTCCCCGGATAGGCCGGTTGTACGGTGAGCAGGCGTCGCATCTTCGGCGCGAGCCACTCGCTCTGGAGCGAGAGGCCCGAGTGGTCCTGCTGGACCCCGCGCCCGACGGCCCCCCCCGCGCGCGCGACGCCCATGTCGCGGAGCGATTGCCAGCGCGCGTTCGGGCTCTTGGAGAGGCCCCGATCGAGGATCGCCCAGAGCGCGCCATCGCCGTAGCCGTGGGCCGTGGTGGGCATCGGCGTGTTGGCCACGATGGCGGCGATGAGCGCGTTGTAGTTCGGCGCGTCGAACGGGCGCTTGCCGGTGATCGTCTCGTAGAGCAGCACCGAGTAGGTCCAGACGTCGGTGCGGTGATCGATGTTCGCCTCGCCGCGGGCTTGCTCGGGCGACATGTAGTCGGGGCTGCCGAGGACCTCGCCGGCGATCGTGACGTGCCGCTCGACGTCGTCGCGGAGCACGCGCGCGATGCCGAAGTCGAGGAGCTTGGGCACGATCTTGCCCGACTCCTCCGTCGTGAGCATGACGTTGTCGGGCTTGAGATCCCGATGGACGATGCCCTTGCCGTGCGCAGCCGCGAGCGCCGCGGCGACGGGCAGGAGGGTCTGGATCGCGATGCTGGGATCGAGCCGCCTCTTTCGTCCGAGGACAGCCGCGAGGGACTCGCCGCTCAAGAGCTCCATCACGAGGTACGGATCGCCGAGCTCGGTTTGTCCGAAGTCGAAGACACGCACGATGCCGGGATGACCGAGCTTCGCGGCGGCGCGCGCCTCGGTGAGCAGTCGCGCGGCGGCCTCTTCCGTCGCGCGATCGCGGCGGATGAGCTTGAGGGCCACGTCGGCGTCGAGGCTCAGGTTCCGCGCGACCCAGACCGCGCCCATGCCGCCCTGACCAAGCACGCGCTGGAGCTGGTACTTGCCGCCGATGAAGTCGCCGGGGGCGTACTCGATGGGCCCTGTCGTGATGGCGGAGCGCTCGGGATCGACGAACGCCGCGTCGCCCGGCCCGAGCAGGCTGGGCTGGGAACGACGGTGCGCTTCGATCAGGGCCGGCGTGACGGCGAGCAGGCCCGACGACGAGCGACTACGCGAATCGGGGCCCTGCGGGACGACCGCGGGCAAACCCGAGGAGGAGCGGCGCATCCCCTCCATGCCATGCGGTCCCATCCCGGGAAAACTCGGGGAAGAGCGGCGGCCCGAGCCTTCATCCGGGCCATGCATGGAGGGCGCTTGCATGCCCGGGGAAGAGCGTCTCCCGCTGGCCACGGCCGCAGGCGGAGGGGGCGGCGGAGGCGCGAACATGGGGAGCGTCGAGGAACGCTCGATCGGCGGAGAGCTCGGCACGCGCGCGGGCACGGGAGCAGCTTCCGGCTCCTCGGAAGCGGAAGCGGGAGCCGAAGCGGAAGCGGGAGCGGGAGCGGCAGCGGAAGCGGCGATGGTCTTTTCGGGATCCGGGACGAGCTCCGCAAATCGCTCACCCGACAGCGTCGCTCCGAGCTCGACCTCCCACTCCTGCTCGTTCGGCGTCTCCGCGCTTGGCTCCGCGCGCGCGGGGACTCCGTTGCCCTCGGCGCGCAGAGACGCCGGAGCGGCGGGGTCTACCGCCGGGGAGCTGGGCCTGGGAGGTGCGGACATGCGGCCGATCCACGAGCCGACGAACCAGCTCGCGGGCAAGCGTACACCGGATCGGCTGGGGTGGGCGAGCCCTCGACGAACGTGCCGTGGGTTTGGGTCGCGAGGGGGGGCTCGGCTCAGCTCTCCCGCTCGGCCTCGATGGCGTGGCGGATCCGCTCGCCGAGGGCCGGATCGGCCGTCGTCCGCGCGAGATGCGCTCGATCGATGCGGAGCATGGCGGCGCGCGGCAGGCCCAGCTCGGCGAGGGTGCGCTCGGCGTGGCCACGCTCGCCGGCGACGACCAGGCGTGCGTATTCGGTCGGGGTGATGGGGCCCCGCT
>JANMGF010001222.1:0-2362 GCA_031374535.1 Polyangium sp. (in: bacteria) | reverse complement strand
CCGCGGTCGCGGGCTCGCTCTCACGTACATGCGCCGCCACGCGCAACACATAGCTCCGCAGGACATCGAGCGCCGCGATCTGCGCCGCGCGCACGCCGGGCGGCTCCGGCGCGGGCCGGGCTTTCGTGATCCCGAGCGCCTCTCCATACGCCTCGTGCGCCAGGACGAGCTCGTCGAGGAATGGTTTGCCGCCGAGCTTTTCGATCACGGCCTCGAACCCTTTTTCCTTGAGGAGACGCATCCGCGTCTCGGCCTCCTGCCATTCGTCGGCGGCGCGGAGCTTCAGGAAGCCGAGTCCCTGACCGAAGAGGGCCTCGTGGATACTCTCCGCGTCGGCCACCTCGGGATGACGCTCCGGGGGCAATCGCTTGAACGAAAGCAACCAATCGCAGAACGCGCCGAACGCATTGTCCTCGACGCGATCGGCCGGGCCGACGAGCGGGGGCGCCTCGCCATCCGCGACCACGCGCTTGCCGAGCTCGACCTGGAGGTTTTCATGAGCGACGGAGACCTCGTTACGATCGGCGGCAATGGAAGCAGGGATCTTCTTTTCGCGGGAAGCAGTCTCCAGCAGCTCTGCCAGGAGGCGGGCGGTGGAGACGGCGGTCATGCGGGGCAAAGAGACGAGATGGGTGGGCGAAAATGAGCGGGCCATTCGGACTCCTCCTCCCAGGCAAAGCCGGGGGACGTGTGGGGTGAAGCAGAGAGTCGGACGGGCGCAGGGCGAGGTTGTTCACGACGGAATCGTGCGGGGAGGTTGAAAAGCGACGGGGAGTGCGGGGTGGGCTGACCGAGGGAGCCCGGGATGTGGAAGCGATTGTGGGTTCGGCGGTGGGGACCACGTCCGGGACCGGGATCGATTGTGGCCCGGGTGGTGGGGGGGACGACCGGGACCACGAGGGAGGGTGGTTGCGGAGGTGGGGACCACGTCCGGGGGTGGAAGGCGGTGGGATTCGAGGGGTGGGAGGGAGTGCGGGGAGGTCAGGGGGACGAGGGAGAGGGCGGGGAGGAGAGGGCGCGGGATAGTTCTTCGAGCACCTGGCAACCTTTGACGAGCGCGCCCGCGAGGCGTCCCTGCACGGTCATCCCTGCTGTCGATTGCACCCTCGGAGCTCCGTCGCTCGGTCCGAGTGTAGCAGCGCCGCGCCCCCCGGCGCCTCCCTCAAGGCATCAAGAAAAACGGATTCGACGCCGCAAACGGCCGCCTCCCCGGATGCAACGGCGAAAGGTCCCCGCCGCCCTTCGCGTGAAAAAGCACCCAGTTCCGTGGCCGCGACGGATCGAGCGTCACCGCCACCTGATTGACGAATTTCTTCGCCGTTCCCGCTCCGCCCACCGGCACGAGCGGCTCCACCGACACCGTCTTCCCATTGACGATCGTCTCCAGCGTGTCCGCATTCACGAAGCTCGCCGCCTCGATCGTGATCGTGAACGTCGCCGTCCCGCCGGCGCCCGCTTTCACCATCTGCCCCGGCATCTCGCCGTTCGGGCCCGCCGCCCTCATGAACAGGCCTCCGCCGATCGTCGACGCGCCGCTCGCGATCGCGTCACGCACGACCTCTTTCGTCAGAATCTTCGGATCGTCGTGCCCGAACGAGAGACAGGTCCGCGGGTATCCGATCGGGCTCGACCGCAGACTGTGGCTGTCCGAGCTGCCCACCGACCACACCGTCATTCCCGCCTCGAGCAGCGAGAACCAGTCCGCGATCGAGCCTTCGCGGTTCGACTCGAAATCGGAGTCGTTGTAGACCTCGATCGCGTCGAAATCGTCGCTCCAGAACCCATCCCGGCCCTTGCCCGTCTTCCGATCGAGCGCCGCGGCGCTGAAATAGGCCCCGAATCCGCTGCCGCTCGGGTGGTTCACGATGAGCACTGGGTTCTCCGGCAACGCCCGCACGAGCGCGAAGACGTCCGCCGGGTCCTTCCCGATCCAGTCGACCGCGCCATTGTTTGCCTTGTTCGGGTCCGGCGTCATCGGCACGACCCCGAAATGACCCCAGGTGAACGTCGTGAGCTCCTCCGACGCCATCCCGAACGCCCATTGCGTCATGCCCATGGCCTGGATCACCGGCTGGAAGTCCGCGACCCATTCGTGCTCGCTCGACACGGGGATGTCGAGCCCGTCGGCGATCGCGCCCCGCACCTTGTGCTCCACGCGGTCGTTCGAGTCCGCCGAGAACTGCGAATGGATGTGGAAATCGGCGCACATCACGCCCGTCGTGTCGACCGAATGCTCGAGATCCGCAGAGACCTCCAGCGTCTCCCCCGCCGCGACCGTCACCTCGGTATTGACGAGCTCCCATTCATAGCCGCGCGACACGATCACCGTGTGCACACCCGGCGTCACGGCCACCGTCGCGTC
>JANMGF010001209.1:0-6424 GCA_031374535.1 Polyangium sp. (in: bacteria) | reverse complement strand
CTAGAGCAACAAACGGTTCGCTTCTACCTGCAATTACGCGGCCTTGGCAACCTCGCCCTCCCGACGCTGGATGACCTCCAGGTTCAGCACCACCCCGTATCTACGCAGGTCGAAGACGTTGTTTCGGAGGCCGGTGTACCGTGCGCGTGGACCTTGTTTGCGGGCGAGGTGGGCGAGGCGATGCTCGACATGCACGCGCTGCCTCAGGGCTGCACGCCCCTTGGGCGTTGCGATGCGCTTGCGGAAGATCTGTTGCATTGGCTCGTCCTGCGCGATTCGCACCGTGCGACCCGCGTCGTTTTTGGCGTCGGTGCAGCGATTGCGTAGCGGGCAAGCAACGCACTTCTCGGGGTTGAATTCGACGACCTGACCGAGCGTGAACTTCTCCGTTTCGCCTGCCGGGCACCTGATTGTCCGTAGGCGCATGTTGATGTCGAAGTCGCGTTTCGAAAACAATTCGCCGTTGCGCGGGTTCCAAGGCCGACAGAAGATCGTCGCGCCCGCGCTCTTGGCTTCGTCCACGAATCCGGATTGAACGTAGCCTCGATCGATGAAGACCTCCGCCGCCTCATTGCGGTCGGGATAGTGTGCGAGGTCTTCCTTGATCGCAACGGCGCCCTCGCCCTCGGGGCGGTTCGCAGGCGTGACGGAACACGCCAGGATCAGCTCCGTGTCCAGGTCGTTGGCGATGTGCTGCTTGTAGCCGTTGAATCGCTTGGACTTGCTTTTTCGGCCGTGGCGCATCTCGGCGTCTTCGATCGAGACGCGGCGATCCGCGGCGACGCCCTCGCGAATGCGCGGCTTTCCTCCGCTCGGAGGCTCGGGCTCCAGGTTCTGCGAGCGTAGCTCTGCAATGAGGTCGAAAAGGTCCTTGAGCGGAGGCTCGTTGGCCGCCTCCCCAACCTGCGTCCGGATCCAGGCCTCGATGGCCTCGATCTGTTCGACGAGCTCGCCGACCGCAGCCGCCTTCTGCTCGGGATCAAACCAATCGATGTCAAGTCCAGCCTTGATACTAGGCGCGAGAAACGCAGGTGCCCCAGCGCAAGCGGCGATTTCCTCGGCGCGCCTCTCGAGGAGCGTGGCAGCGGCGCGCAACAGCTTGAACGCGGCGTGCCCGAGCAAGTTGAGCGTGTCCTCGACCCGCCCCGCGCCTTCGAGCGGGCGTGAATCGATGGCGAGGCGCAATGTCTTGGGCAGCTTCTTCCAATCGAACCCCTTGGATTTACGTGCAAGCTCCACGGTGCGCTCGAGCAGTCGACGATCCATGTCGTGCCGGATCATCCGCTCGCGAAAAGCTTGCAGCGTACCCTGACCGAACGCCGGCTCCTGTGCACCGACCGTGCCCAGCACAATCTGCCATCGGACGTCGAACACCGTATTATCGACCGCATCGGCGTCGGAGAGGCCCGAATAGGCCTGCAGCAGGACGGCCATCGCAAGGAGCGCGGGCGGGACCGGCTGTTTGCCCTCGCCTGTATCGCGATACATACGTGCAAGCTCTTCTTGGAAGCCGTCGTCGAACAGCTCCAACCGATGCTGATAGAGAAAGAGGAAAAGCCTGCGGTGCTTGTCCATTCGCTGCAGTAGCTTCTGCTCGCGCGGACCAGGAACGTTGCTCGGATCCCAGCGGAGTACGGACGTCGACATGGCGGAGACCTATTCCGTGCAGCTGGGCGAGCCGCACGCAGTAGACCACAGCCGCATGGCCTTGTCGATCCACCTCGTGTAACTGCTCGGAATGATCTAGCTTTCTACCCGATCGCTGCTCTAGTCGCGGCTGATGTTGCGCCATGTGCATCGGGAAGCCCGGCACGGTGGCCACAGACGGCGCAGGTGCGAACACAGGAAGAGGCGGCGCTCGTCGAATGAGCCTCGCTTCGTAATGGCTGCCGAAATCATTTACGCTAAGCGGTGGCCGCGCTGGCGTATACGATGGGGGCCGGGTCGAAAAGCGGCGGCGCGGAGGACAGCACGGCGGGCAGGGGCGCCGGAACCGGCGTCGTCGTCAGGGGAAGGGGCGAGACAACGAAGATGACGATGGAGTGACTCACCTTCAGCGTACAATGGCGTGGGACACGGCGTCCGCAAATCTGCGGTGGGTTCTGGTCGTGCGGCGCGTCCGTGTGGGAGCTCGAGCCTCATGAGCCGCCGCCGAACATGATGATTGAGTCGCTCGAAGACGGCTTCGCACCGCTGCCCGAGCTCTTCAGGTGGACCGCCGCAGGGAAGAGCAGGCCGCTGAGAAATCACTCCGTAGGGCAGCTTTCCCCCCAGGCGTCACCCCCGAACGTGTCGAGATGCTCGATGAAGAGGACCACCTCTTCCGCGTCGTGCGGTCCGAACCGCAATTCGTGGGTCTGGTCCTCGGTGAAGTCGACCACGAGCGCCTCCGTCATCAAATCGCACGTGGAAAGGGGCTGAGTATTCATGACCGGCAATGGGTCTGTGCTCCCGACGCGCGTAAAGCTCAGGGCGACCTTGGGGCCCATGAAAATCGCATGCTCGCCATTGCGCGTCGCATGGTATCGCACGACACCGCCATAACCAGAACCTTCCTGCCGCAGGACGACGCGGAAGGCCTCGTGGATTTCGTTCACGTCGGGCGGCCATGCGTCTCCTGCTTCCGCCGCGACCACCTGGGGCAGCTCGCCGAACATGACGTGGTTGCACGCGTGCGCGATGACCGGCTCGCCCAGCCTGGGGACGCAGACAGCTTCTTCTTCAACGCCGCCGCGGACTTCCACGCGGGCGCCGCACCCGATGAGCAGCAACGACGCCCCGAGCAGCGCGCCCCGCAAGCGAACCCTTCGGCGGCGTAGGAAAAGAGCAGTAGCGGCAACGGCGAGAACGCTCTGCCAGCCCGAGGGGGAGGTTTCTCCAATGCGGCAGCCGCAGCCCGCGTCCGGCGCGATGTCGGGAGCGAGATCCACGCACTGCGCTTCGGTGGGGCTGCATATCTTGCCGTCCTGACAATCTCCATCGCTCGCGCAGCTGCATAGGCCGGGGTTCGCCGGATCGGCCGAGGAGCATGCGCGCCCGGCGGGGCAGCCATTGCGGCCCGGCTGATCGACGCAGCCGTTCACGCATCGGCGCTGTTCCGGGTCGCAGATCCGGCCACTCGTGGCATCACCGCAGTCCTCGTCGTTCGCGCAGCCGCAGAGGTACGCGCCCTGCGCGGAGATGCAGCGGGGCGCTTCGAGGCCACTGCAAAGCGCGGGTTCGTCGTCGTCGAGAATGGCATCGCAATCCTGGTCGATGCCATCGCAGATCTCCGCGGAGGGAGCCCCAGCCGTGGCCGAGCAGGTGGCGGGCGCGCCCATCGCCTCGCAGGCGAGCTTCCCGGCCATCTTGCAGGCGCCCGCGCCGACCGAGCAGGGCAGCCCCACGTCGTCGGGCACGCTGTTACAGTTACTATCGGCCCCGTCGCACAACTCGACCGCGCCGGGGTGGATGGCCGGGTCGTTGTCGTTGCAGTCGCCGTCGTTGGATACGTATCCGGCGGGCGGGACGCACATGGTCACGACCGTATCGCCCGGGTCGCCGTAGCCGTCGCCGTCGAGATCGCGGCCATTGAACGAGATGAAATCCTGCACGTTCTCGAGGACCAGAGGCATCCGGGTGACCGACGCCGGCCCGATCACGATGCGGTAGCGCACGTCTTCGAGGTTGTAGACCGCAGCGCGCCGGAGGGGGCCGCAGGGCTCGATTTCCTGGGCGAGTAGCGGCACGAGCTCTTTCCCTTGCGGATCGAGCACACGGACGGGGATGGCCAGGTCCGAGAAGATGGCCCAGGCACCGACGCGGTCCTTCGAGGCCACGCGGTAGGTGACCGTGTTCTCGCCGAGCGGCGCCGGGAGGACCACCTCGTAGAGCGTGTGCACGGGGTCGACCTTGGGCGTCTCGGCCGTCTCCGTGGTCCCGGAAGTGGCATTCACGGTGGCGTAGGGGCCAAACTCGGCGTGGAAGCACGAGTGGCCCACCAGCGCGGGGCCGAGCTCCTTGCAATCGGGGGGCAGTTCGGCCAGCGCCGGCCGGGGGGCGAGGAGTGCGCCCGCGAGCGCGAGAGAAGCGAGGAGCGCGCGCCTCCGGGTCGATTCGGGGATGCGAGGGGCAGGAGGGATGATGGGCATTTCTTTTTCTCGGTGTGGGCCGGGCGCGCGTGGCTTCATTGCACCACCACGTCGCGCTCGAAGATCACGTCGAAGGTGGAGGCGCCCGGGAGCTCGAAGCGCCAGAGGTAATCCTTCCCCTCGGTCAGCACGGCCGTGCGCGTATGCCGGATGAGCTCGCACACCGGCGGTGCCTCGCGCACGCTCACGGCCACGCTCTCGCCCGAGGCCACGTCTTCAGCCTCGGCGGACACGTCGGCGCTCAGGAAGAGCGTATACTCGAATAGCTCGGTCGCCCCTGCGAGCGGGATTTTCTGGGAGACGTGGCCCGCGGGCGTGGCGCCTGCCTCGGGCAACTGGATCACGTAGCGCTTGTGGGTAATCCCCACCGCCGGAGCCCCCTCGGGCGCTCCCGTGGCGATCACGTAGGCATAAGGATCGTCGAACGTGTGCCCACACGCATGCTCGAGCAGGCCGTGCTGCGCTGCGGTCGTGAATGCGAGCCGCCCTTTCTCGAGGCCCGGCTGGTCCTGGGCGAGCGGCGCCCCCGCGCGGCTCCGGAGCGCGCCGAGGTCGAGGGCGTACGAGCTCTCGTATTCGAGCGGCAAGGACCCGCCGTCCGTGGGATCGAGCGGCCCGATCTCGAGCGAGAGCGTGCGCTCGTCCGCCGACCATTGCGCGGGGATCGAGCGCGCCTCTCCGCCCGGTCCTTCAAGGGGCACGGTACCGATGCTGGTATCCATCGCCTCGCTGAAGGTCACCTCGGCGCGCTTGCGCCGCAGCGTCGCCACTCCCTTCCGGTACAGCTCGAAAGGATAGATCGCAGCGCCCCCGGAGGGCGGATCCGAGGCCACCACGCGGGGGCCCTCGTCTGCCGGGGAGGGGTCGGGCATGCCGCCTCCTCCTGCGGCGCCCGCATTCGGAGCCGGGGCAGGCTCCGGGCTCCCGCAGCCGAGCGCGAGGCATACCGGCAAGGCTGCGAGAAGGATTCGCGACAACTTCATCCGGATCACGGGCACCTCCTTAGAACACGGGTACATCCGGCGGCGTGGCCGGCTTCTCGTCGTCCCCCACGTTGTCCTGCGACCCGAGCCCGAGCGCCCCGGTTCCGCCGCTGCCCCAGCACCGGATCGCGCCGGAAGCGAGGCGCGCGCAGATGTGGGAATAGCCGGCTGCGAGCTCGACCGCGGGGGACGCGCCGCCCACGTCGACATCGGCCGGTGGACTCTCTCCCGGCATATCACCGACGTACATGGTGATACCGGCGCCGCACTGGCCCGCGCTGTTGAGCCCAAAGCAACGCACCGCGCCCTCGGGGAGGAGCACACACGTGAACCGATCCCCGGTCTCGATTGCGCTCGGCGTGCCCGTGCCCAGCGACACGTCGGGCGGCGGCATTTCACCGGGGGCACCTCCGATGCGCTCGATCGTGGGATTTCCGAGCTGGAAGTGCGTATTGTCCCCCCAGCAGCGCAAGGCGCCCGTGGTCAAGAGCGCGCAGGTATGCTCGCCGCCCGCAGCGCCCTGCGCCACGATCCCACCCACGGAGACCTCGGGCGGCGGCATTTCACCTGGCTCGTCGCCGACGCTGTTCGTCGTACCAATCCCGAGTTGCCCGGCCTCGTTGTTCCCCCAGCAGCGCAGCGCGCCCGAGACCATGCGGGCGCAGGTATGCGTGTAGCCCGAGAAGAGGTAAGCCGCGGGCTCGCCGAGCGGCACGTCGGGCGGGGGCATCTCGCCCGGCTCGTCGCCGATGGGCAGCGAATTTCCTTGCCCGAGCTGACCGTAATCGTTTCCGCCCCAGCAGCGCACGGCGCCCGTCTCCAGCAGCGCGCACGTATGCAGGCCGCCAGCGACGAGCTGCGCGACTGGGCCGCCCAGATCCACCTCGGCAGGAGGCAACTCCCCCGGCTCATCGCCCACCGGCGCGAGGTCGCCCCGGCCGAGCTGGCCGTATTCGTTGAAGCCCCAACAGCGGACCTTTCCCCCGGAGAGCCGCACGCACGTGTGCGCGCCCCCGGCCACCACCTCGATCACCGCCCCGCCGGGATTGACGTCGGGCGGAGGCATCTCGCCTGGCTCGTTCCCGAGGGCGCTCGTCGTCCCGTACCCGAGCTGGCCGTAATCGCTGTTGCCCCAGCAGCGCAGCGCTCCCGCTGCATTTATGGCGCAACTGTGAGCGTCGCCGGCCGTGAGCCGGACGGGGGAAGGCGGATCGAGCGGGAGCATGCTCCCTCCACCGCCACCAGCGCCGCCATTGCCACCAGCGCCGCCATTGCCACCAGCGCCGCCATTGCCACCAGCGCCGCCATTGC
>JANMGF010001133.1:0-7147 GCA_031374535.1 Polyangium sp. (in: bacteria) | reverse complement strand
CGTCATCGCGACGCCATTCGCAAGATCGCGGAGAGCCATCGTGTGCACAACGTACGCGTATTTGGTTCAGCGATGAATGGCACCGATCGAGAGGGCAGCGATCTGGATCTCTTGGTCGAGCCGACCGACCAAACCACGTTGCTTGATATCGGCGCGATCAGACATGAGCTCATACCGAGCGCCTCGTCAGCCTTCTCGATCTCCTTGGCCATGTCGACGAGCTCGATACGCGCGGCGAGGCGGCTCGTGGGATAAGGGACGGCGCGGGTCGTGGCGAGCTCGGCCGAGCCCTCGCGGGGTTCACGATCGGTTGTCATGAATGCGGTGGACCCTAGCAGATGCAAAGCGCGGCATCAGCGGCCCTTCGCACCCGAAGCCGCCACGAGGTGCTCCTTGGCCTCGTGGAGCGCCGCGATCGAAAGCTCGCGTTGCCCCCGCGCCGCGTGCGCCCACCCCTCGTCGCGCAGGATCGACCCGAGAAGCACGCGCGCCTCGGGCTCTCGACCCGCGACCGCGTCCCGGGCCGCCCGCGCGGCGAGATCGGAGCGGCCGGCCCGGGAGAGGGCGACCGCGAGGGCCGAAAAACCACGCGGCGGGGGCGCGCACGAGGCCCCGAGGAGGGCCTCGCAGACCCGCACCCCGGCGGCACGGGCGAGCGGGTCGGTGCCCTCGAGCGCCACGAGCGCCGCGGTCCACACGGGGGGCGCGACGGCCGCAGCGGCTCCGCTGGCAAGAAGCTCGGCCGCCTCGGCGAGCGCCTCCGCCCCTTCCCGAGCGCGCCCCTTGGCGAGCGCCACGAAGGCCGAGAGCCCGAGCGACGCGACGCGGATCGACGGCGACGCGGGTCCCTCCGCAGAAGCCGAAGGATGCAGGGCATACTCCCCTTGCCCGCCCCCCGTGAGCGCGGCCCGCGCGCGACAAACCAGCGGGAAAATCTCGGGCGAAAGCTCGCCTGCTCGGGCGATCGCCTCCGCCTGCGTGTCCCCTCGTGACGAAGCGATCGACTGCGCCGCGGTGAGCCGCGCGAGGGCGTTGTCCCGCGCGGCTTCGTCGGGGACGTGGCGCAACGTGGCCGCCACGCGATCGGCTTCGAGCGACGTGAGCGCGTCGCCGAGGGCATCGGCGTGCTCCGCGGCGAGGCGGATCGAGAGCCGGCCGAGCGACGTCGTCGGATCACGGGCGAGCTCTTCGAGGAGCGAGAGCCCCGACGCACGCACGAAGCGGCTCGGCGCCAGCAGACGGCCGCGGGCGATCACGAGCTTGTCCCGGTCCGGCGCGCCCGTGGGATCGGCCGCCGCGGCCTCGGTGACCGCGCGTTGTGCCGTGCTCCGATCCCCGAGGAGCCGCTCGATGCGCCACACACGGGCCGCCGTCGCGACGTCCGCCGCGCCCTTCTCCTGGTCGGCGCGGGCGACGGCGCGACCGAAGACGATGAACGCCGCATCCGTGTCCCCCGTGAGCTCGAGGCAACGCGCGAGAAGATAAAGCGCGCGCGCCGTCTCGTTTCGCTCCACCTCGGCCTGCGCGAGACGGAGCGCGGACTCCTTCTGGCGAAGCCGCGCGAGCGTCTTGCAAAACTCCTGGATGGCCGGGAAATGCGGGCCGCCGCCGAGCGTGCTCCAGTAGGACGCGATCTCCTCGATGTCTTGCTCCCGCTCCTTGCCGAGGCGCGTCGCGCACCGCAACGCGCCGAGCGCCGCGAGCGCGCCGAACGAGGGATCCACGCCGGGCTTGCAGAACTCCTTGAACGCGCGGAGCCCGATCCAGGGCCCGCCGTTGCGCTCGGCGTACTCCGCCCCGGCGAGGCGCGTCTTGTCGAAGAGGTTCACGCGTGTCGCCCCCGCCCGCTCATCCACCTCCCCGCTCGGTGACGAGCCCGAGCGAGGGCAAACGCTCCCGCGCGTTGTCGATACGCGAGGTCTCCGCGTTGATCGCCTCGAGCTTGCGCCGGAGCGCGCCCGCGTCGTTCGTGTCGGCGGTCAGGCTCCCGAGCGGCGCGAGGACCTTGTCGTGCAGCGATACGAGGAGCTTGTCACGCTCGGCGACCTGCATCGGGCCCACGTCCGAGGAGGACGGGACGAAGTCGACGAGCTTCCGCTCGATGCTCTGCGCGTAGTACCGCTCGCTCTGCAGGCGGCGCTCGAGGTAGGCCGGATCGTCGAGGCGCATCGCCGCGAACTCCTCCTGCATCGCCGTCTCGTCGAGGGCCTGCACCTCGTTGTAAACGCGGCGCCAGGCCACGGCGTCCGAGGCCTCGTAGGCCGCCGTCGCGCGCGCCTCGATCTCCGCGAGCCGCTTCTCCCAGGCCGCGCGATCCATGCCGTAGAGGTTGCCCGAGGCCCGGTAGACGCGGCGCCGGAGCTCGTCGAGCTCGGCCTCGAAGCGGGCCATCGGCGGCGAGAGCGTCTCGTTCGGATCGCCCCGGTACCAGTCGACGAGCAGACGCAACTTCTCGCTCAACGCTTGCAGCTTGTCGGGGTCCGTCGTGACGACCTCGCGGATGCCCGCGATGAGCATGTCGGCCTCGGCGCGATAACTCTGCGCGCTCGATCCCCAGAGGTTCTTGTTCGTGGACTCGGCCTCCTCGAGCAGCGCCTCCACGGCGCCCGCAGGATCGAAGCGCGGCGCGGCCGGCGGCTCGATCTGCGCCCAGAGCTCCTGCCCCGCCACGACCGCGCGCGCCTCCATCCGCATCGCATCGTCGCACCGCAACGTGAGATCCACGGGGGTCCCGACGGGCAGCTCGCGCGGGACCTGGAGCAGGAGCGTCTTGATCGGCATGCGGTTCTGGAGGATCCGCAGCACGACGGCGCCGCTCTGATCCGCCGTGAAAAACCGGCTCTTCACCTCCGCGGGCAGCCCCGCGCCCCGCGCGATGAGCACGCGCCGCTCGCGCCGGCCTGCACGCACGATCTCGATGGAGAGGTCCTTGGCCACGACCGAGGGCCGGGAAAGCGCGCTCGCCCGGGGCCGCACGTCGCCGCGGTACAGCGCGAACGGGAGCTCCGCCAAAACCTCGCGCTCCACCGAACGCAGGCAAATCCGCGCCGCCTGCTCTGGCTCCTCACCGAGCGGAACGTCGAGCCGCAGCACCGCGCCCGCCGCCTCCGGCAACGCCGCCCGCGCGATCTCCTCCGCGCCCGACTGCGCCCCACGCAGCACCACGATCTCCGCCGCGCCCTCCGGCGCCTCCTCGACACGTACGCCGAGGCGGATCTTCGACGACTGGCTCACGAGCGGCGTCGTGAAGTTGATCGTGATCTTCCGGTCGTCGTTGCCGATCCGCAAGCCCCCGAGCTGCGCCGCGTGGATGGCCGCGCCGAGCGCGACGCACGTGTCCACCTCGTCCTGCAAAGGCTTCTCCGAGCGGCTCTTCTTGCAGATCGCCTCGGTCACGCGCCGCACGACGAGCGGCACGCGGGTCGAACCTCCGACGAGCACCACGTGATCGATCTGCCCGAGATCCACCGACGAGGTCTCGGCGCTCCGCGCGAGGGCCCGCTCGCAGCAGGTGATCGTGGTCTCGACGAGGTCCCCGATCACCTTCTCGTACTCGGCGCGCCCGATGTCGCCCTCGAAGGACACATGCTCGCCGTTCTTGTCCTGCATGAAGTCCTGCTTGGCGACGCTCACGACCTCGGCCGTCGAGAGCGACTCCTTGATCTCCTGCGCGAGGTGGACGAGCCGGCTGAAACGTTGCCGATCCTCCTCGTCGCCGCGCACGTCGAGATCGAGGGCGTATCCCCGCGCGACCAGCATCACGCGGAGCTTCTCGGCGAAGCGCCGATCGAGATCGTCGCCGCCGAGGAAGTTGTCGCCGTCGATCGCGAGCACCTGGTACTCGCCGCCGAGGCAACGCAGGATCGAGACGTCGAAGGTGCCGCCGCCGAGGTCGTAGACGAGAAAGTTGCCGTCCCCGAGGCGGCTCTTCCACGTGTGGTAAATGGCCGCGGCCGTGGGCTCCTGCAGCACGCCGATGACCTCGAGCCCCGCGATCTCGCCCGCCTTGCGTGTCGCCTCGACCTGCGGCGCGTCGAAGTAGGCCGGGACCGTGATCACGGCCCGGTCGACGCGCACCTCGATCCCCTCGGCGGCCTGCTTGCCGAGGTGCTCACTCATGCGCGCCCGAAGCTCAGCGAGGATCTTCGAGCTCACCTCCTCGGGCAAAAGCGCATGCGGGCCGACGTCGACCTTCGTACTTTGCCCCATCTTGCGCTTGACCGACTCGACGGGCGGAGGCGTCTTGCCGCGTCGCTGGCGAGCGCTGTACCCGACGAGGAAGGCCTCGCCTTTCGGATCCCAGGCGACCGCCGAGGGGACCGTGCGCCGCCCGAAGCGGTCAGCGAAGATGTGCAGATCACGCTCGGACGGGTCGAGCATGGCGATCTCCGAATTGGTCGTGCCAAGATCGATTCCGACGGGACGGTCAACGAACATGTCTATCGTTTCCTCTCGGGAGACGTGGGGGCGAGGGCAGGACCAACGTGGGGCGGAGTCGCCGCGGCGAGCACGGGATCGTCGTCGAGCGACGCGGGGCTCGTGGGCCGCCCCATCGTGGCGCCCTGGGCCAAAAACGACGCGAGCGCGTGCACGACGGAGGGCCGCGGCGCGAGATCCACGAGCCCGACAGGCTCACGCGCGGGGGCCATCCGGAGCCTGGGCGGCGCATGTTCAGGCGCCGTACGATCGGCCGCGGGGTGGCGCGGGGGCGCGCCGAACGCCGCACGCAAACGGCGGAGCGGGTGCAAGGTGAGCTCTTCCCAGGCGGCGCGGATGGAAGCACGCTCCGCCTCGCCCGCGTCCTCGGCAAGCTCGCGCAGCCGCTCGGTGATGGCGCGCGGGCCTTCCTTCGGATCGAGGTCAAAACGCTCGAAGGGGTTCTCGGGTTTGTCGCTCATGGTTCGATCCCGAGGAGCTTCTTCGCCTGGGCGAGGCGCTTCTTCGCCTCCGGCAGCCGCGTGGACCCGGGATACATCTGCTCGGCGCGCTCGAGAAGGCTCGCGGCCGTGTCGTGATCGCGGCGCGTGGGCGGGCGCGCGCCTGGAAGGAGCTTCAGGGCTTGATCGCAGAACGCGTTGGCAATCATGAGGCGCGCGTTCCGGTGCGTCGGGCAGACCGCGATGGCCCGCTCGAGGAGAGCCATGGTCTCCGCCTCGGTGCGCACCACGTCCGAGCGAAAGACGAGCATCTGGGCCGCGCGGGCAGCATAAGCGAGCTGCGAAGGATCCGTCTCGACACGGCGCGCGAGCGAATCGACGAGGGGCGCGACGGGCGCGATGAGCGTGCGAAGATCATCCCACCGGCTCGCGCGGTAGTGGGCCCAGGCGAGCGGAGTGGCCTGCTCGACGGCGACATGCTCGACGCTCTCGTCCTCGCCAGACCAGCGCCATACGGACACCAAGCGCCCAAGCAGCGCCGCGCCCTCCGTCGCGCGCGGTTCACCCTGAGCCGTGGCCTCAGCAAAAGCCGTGAGGACCGGCGCGAGCGCCTCTTCCACGGCAACGGCGACGAGCGACGAGGCCCGCCGCGCCGCCCGCGCCGCAAGCTCCTCCGGGGCACGAGCAAGCCGCGTAGCCTCGGGGACACGCCGGAGCGTGGCAAGCGCGCGATGCGCCTCCATCGAAAGCTCCCGCGCGCCTTCCCGTGCCCGCGCGCCAAGGTCCTCGAGGGCCCAAAGCGGCGCCTCAGCAAGCGCGCGATCAAGATCCGCTTTCGCAAGCGCGCCCCCCGTCACAGCCTCCCCGAGTTCCCGGACATACCGTCCGTCCCGCCCAAGCGCGAGCCAGGCCGTGATCGATCGAAAGGACGCTTCGATCACGTTTCCCTTCGGATCCGCGGCCGCAAGGTGGGCGAGCCGCGCGTGGTGGAGCGCGAGGTGGTGGAGCAGCTCAGGGGGCGCCTCGAACGGCCGCAAGAGCTCGAGCCTTTCAGCGAGCGGCAAGATCGGCCCAACCCGCGCAGCCTCCACAGCCTCGTCCCCGCCAGGAACCTTCCGGAGAGCAGCGACGAGGCCCGCGCCCCGCGGAGGCAGTCGCGCGTCAGAGCCAGCCTGGGCACGGAAGAGGCGCTCGAAGACGATCTCATCCGTGAGCCGCGCAAGCAGCGCCTCGTCCTCCTCTCGCCACACGAAGGGCATCATCCGAGGACGGTCGCTTGCGGTCAAGGCGGGCGGGCCTCGCTGGGGCTTCGCCCCAGGCCCCACCAGGGGTTGTCCACCCCTGGACCCGGACCAGGCACGGCCTGGACCGGTGGCGATGAACTGCGCGATGCGCAGTTCATCGAACAGGAAGAGGCAAGAGCGGAGGGCGAAGGTGCCAACCAAGAGAGCGGCGCGGGCGGTTCTGCTGGCAACGCGGAGGCCGTGAGCAAGCCCTTTTCAGGGCGTTGCCGCTTCTGGCTCCACCGGAGGCGCCGCCTCGATCTCCCCCGTCTCCGGGTTCACGTCCTCGATGGGCTTGCGATCCCGCAGATAACGCCGGATGGCTTCGTTTTGCACGAGAATGGGCGAAAGCAATGCGCCGCGCGCTGTCCGATCCGCCTCGCTGTCCGAGGGATACTTGCCGAGGATCATCGCCACAGCCTGGAGCATGAGGGATTGCCCCTTGGCGCGCGCTTCTTTGATTTTGGCGAACGTCAACTGCCCGCCCGGCCCCTCGAGCGCGGCGCGATACTGGACTTCGAGGTTCTTGAGCCGCGTCACCTGCCGCGTGAGGCCGAGCTCCGTCACGAGCATCTTGTAATCGGGCTCGTCGAGCCGCTGCAAGATACGGAAGACCTCGGCCAGCTCCTCCACGAAGCCGAGCGTCGTGATGGCACCCACGCCTTTGGGGAACAGGATGTGGAGCATCTTCAGCGCTGCTTCCGCAATCGGATCGCCTGGCGCGGAGGCGCGAATCTGCGCGTCGGCGCCGTCGCGAAAGGCCCCGAGGGCGGCGTCGACATAAATGTCGAGCTGCTTGGCCTCCGGCGAATACGTCGATTGTTTTCGCCCGGCCCATCGCGCCTCGAGCGCGCGCGTATCCATGTCGTACCCGATGGCTTCGCCCGTGTGCGCGACGAGGTCCACGAGCCCGGCGGCGAGGGCGAGCTTGCGAACCTGGTTCAGGGCGAAAAGACGGCGGCCAGTCGAGAAGATGTAAAAGGCGAG
>JANMGF010001128.1:0-5627 GCA_031374535.1 Polyangium sp. (in: bacteria) | reverse complement strand
CGGCGCGGGCGGCGATCTCCGCGTGGGGATGCTTGGGCAGCGGGTAGAACTTGTGCACGAGGCGCACCTCGTTCTCGTGCGCTGCGGCCACTTTTTCGATCATCGGGACCAGGCGACGGCACGCGGGGCACTCGAAGTCGGACCAGACCATGATCGTGACGGGCGCTTGTTCCGGGCCCTTCGTGGGCGAGCCGGCGACCTCGACCTTGCGCACGTCGCTCCCGAACCGGAGGCCGTAGGCGCGTTGCGTGTCGGCGCGGCCGAGGCCCGATTTGACGCGGTCCGCGAGGAAACGCGAGGCCGGGCCACACGCGTTGCAGGGCCGCTTTTCCTCGAGGCAAACGGCGAGCGTCACGGCTTCCGCGGGGCAGGGCGCGTACGTCTCGTCGAGCAGACGTTCGAGGGCCTCGCGCTCGCGCGGCACGAGATCCGACATGTCCGCGGGGCTCGGATGGTTGCGGCGTTCAACGACGACTTCGCTCGTGTCCGCGTGCTGGCTTCCGCCGCACGCGCTCGCAACGAGGACCGACAGGAGCGCGGAGATGGTTCGCAGAGTCACGCGCGCATGGTACACCGCTCGGGGCGGATCGGCTTTGCCCCACTCGACGCCGGGACGCGCTCGGGGTATTCACCGGCCGAACGTGCACGACGCCGCACCTCCCCCTGCACCCGCGATGACCAGCGCGCCCATCTCCGCCCGTGACGGCGGGAAAAGGCGCGTCCGTTGCCCGACGTGTTTCGAGGTGGTTGCGCTGCAGGCCGAGCTTTGCCCGGAGTGCGACGAGCCCCTCGTGGGCAGCCGCGGCTTCTCGGCCCGCCCCGGCGCGGCCCTGGGCAAAGCGCCGAGCTGGCTCTCGCTCCACTGGCGCCCGCTCGTCACGGGCCTCGCGATGATGGGCGTGCTCGCGACCGGCATCGCCCTGCGTAGCCTCGCCCCCGGCCGTTTTTTGCCGCCCCGCGCCGCCTCGCGATCCCCGAGCGCCGTCACGCCGACCTGCACCGCGCCGTGCTGGCACGGAGAGGCTTGCCAGCTCGGTCAATGCGTCTGGCAAAAGCCGAACGATGTCGGACACCTGGGCGAGCAACCGCTCGTCACCGGGCCCTTCAGCCTGCCGAAGGACGTCTCCGACGCGTTGCCGCTCGACGAGGATCGTTTCGCGCTCGCGCTCCTGAACGGCATCGAGGTGCACGACGCGCGTACGGGCGCGCTGCTCACGCTCGTCAGCGATGCGCCGCAGATCAAGGGCCTTTATCGCGTCGGCGAGAACCTCTACGCGACCTCGCCGCAGCGGCTCTACGTCGTCGATGCGGGCACGACGGGCCTGCTCAAGACCATCGATCTCGGCGCGATGGTGGGGCAGGTGTCGGTCGGGGCGAACGGGCGGCGCGCGCTCGTTTCGTTGCCCTCGGCGCACGCGGTCGCGATCCTGGCGACCGAGTACCACGCGGAGATCGATCGTATCCACTTCGGCGACGATCCCGTGGGGCCGATGGGCGTCGACGACACGGGCACGCGCGCGCTCGGCACGACGGGCCAGGTCCCGCTGCCGGGGCTGCGTGATCCCGCGGGAGGCGCGGTGTATGCCTTCGATCCGAGCCGGCTCGCGTCGCAGCAGGATCGCGTGCGCACGTCGATGCTGGGCAACCCCGTCAGCGTGCTCATGACCCCGGACGGCGGCGCGAGTTACGTCGTCCTGCGCTCCGAGGACGCGCTCGTGCCGCTTGAATGGCTGCCGTCGGGCGCGGTGCGGCGACGTGAGCGGATCCAGACCTGCCGCGAGCCCGAGCAGATCGAGCTCGTGCGGCGGGGTCGTCGCGCGCTCGTGCGTTGCCACGAGGGACGCGCGCTCGAGGTCTTTGATCTCGCGAAGGGCGAGCTCGCGCGGCACATCCCGTTCAACGGTCGAGCGACCGACCTCGTCGTGACGCCCGACGGCGAGCAGGCCCTCGTGACGTTGACCGGTGACGGCGCGGGCTCGCTCGCGCTCGTGGATCTCGAGTCCTACGCGGTGAAGCTCCTTCCGCTCTCGGGCGAACCCAAGCGCGTGCGGCTCACGCCGGATGGACGGATGGCGCTCGTCTTCTCGGACTGGGCGAAGGTCGCGTGGGTGGTGCGATGAGCCAGCGCCGCGTCCCGTGCCCCGTGTGCAAGGCGCCGGTCGTCGAGGGGGCGCGCAAATGCCGCGCGTGCAAGGTGTGGCTCGTCCAGGAGGCGCAGCCCCGCGTGCCGCGCGTGATCCTCGGCGGCCTCGCGGTCGTCGGCACCATCTTCGCCGTCGTCGTCGGTGGGCGTGAGTCCCCCGTGGGCGAGGCCCCGCCGCTGACGAACCTCTCGCCCGACGGATCGAGCGCCGCGGGCGCCCCGAGGCCAGGCTCGATCGGCCCCGAGATCGAGGCCGAGCCCGAGCCTGGCCCGCCGGACCCGCAAAAACGGTGGAGGACACGCGAGATCCGCATCGGCGACGCCCACCCGCTCGACGTCGTTTTCCACCCGAAGGGCACGAGCGTCTACGTCAGCGCCGACGACGCCACGTTGCGCGAGTACAAGCTGAAGACGGGCGAGCTCGTGCACAAGGCGTCGATGCCGGCGCAGGGCGACGAGATTCGTTTGCTGTTCGACCGGTACGTGGCCGTCCTCCGGCACGAGGACGCGGCGCGGATCCCGGTGATGGACACGTCGGCCTGGGATCGGGATCCGGTGCTGCTCGACGTCGGCAAGAGCCCTGGCGAGATCGTGCCCATGCCCGACGGACGCAGCGTCGTGGCCTCGACCATCGACGGCAAACGTGTCGGGCGCTTCGACCTCCCGACGGGCGTACGTCTCGCGGACATCACCTTGCCCCACGCGACGGGCCAGCTTTTCCTCGTCCGCGCCGAGAACCGCCCTTACCTCGCGGCCATGGGCGCCCTCTCGCATGGCGGCCGCGCGGCCGGCGCGTGGATCGACCTCTTCGATCCGAGCGAGGAGCCCTTCGGCGCGACCCGCCGGAGCATCTTCGTCGGCCGCGAGCCTCGCACCGGCGCGATCTCCCGTGACGGCGGCTCGTTGTTTTTCCCCGATCGCGTCTCGAACAAGGCCGTGCTCCTCGACATCGCCGCGACGACCCAGGTCAAGTCGACGGCCGTGGGCTTGAGCCCGGAGCAAGGGTTTCTCCTGAATGACGATCGCCTCGGCGCCACGCTCGACAGCAAGGCGCGCACCGTGACCATCGTCGACCTCACCACCATGAAGGTCACGAGCACACTCATGCTCGACGGCGCCCCTTGCTCCGGGGCCGCCTCACCCGATGGTCACACGCTTTTCGTCGCGCTCGGCGGCACGGAGAGGCCCCCCAAGGGCGGCGGCGTGGCCGTGATCGCCGGCGATCCGCCGCGGATCGTCGCCACCTTGCCCACGGGACCGGGCGTCTGCGCGGTGGACGTCACGCGGGACGGTTCCCGCGCTGTCGTCGCGTCCTATTACGACAAATCGATCCTCGTGCTCGAGCAATGAAGCGTTCGCGCTTCGCGGAAGTGTGTTTTCACGGCTTTTCCGTGGAATCTGCCCCGTCGACGTAAGCGTCCACGGATCCTCCCCCGCTTCGACCGACACCCCCGAAGGCGCGGAGTTCAAGGCGGGGCCGTTCGTCTCTGCAAACTTCACACGGCCGGCCGCTCTTCGAGCGCTCGCCCTGCGGCATCGGGTTTGCTGGGATCGATACGAGGAGGTATCCGTGTCATCCCACCACACCCTTTTTGCCCTATCGCTTGCGTGCGTGCCGCTCTTTGCAGGTTGTCTCGGCTCCGACGTCTCCGAGGCGCCGGAAGCCATGGACGCCACCGAGGAAACCGCCGACGATATCTCCTTCGCGACCTATTACACGGCGAGGCAGGATCTACGCCGTTGCGCCTATCCCCTTTGCGGGGGTATCTTCGTTTCCGCCGTCAATCAGGACAAGACGGTCTGCGCCGACGGTACCGTCGCCGAGGAGTGTTACGTCGCCGATATCCAGGTTTCCAGCATCCTCCGCCTCACCGGCGTCGAGGGCCGGATCCGGGAGGCCATCGGGATACGCCGCGAATCGACGCGCGCCGTCCTTTTTGGTGATCTCCACACGGGCGCGCGGGGCTTCGGCTCGCTCGCTTTGCGTTTCGCCTGGCTCGCCCTCGAGCCCACCGATCTCCGGGGCTCGTTTTACCGGGTCACGCACAACGGCATCGTTTGCGTCGCCGCACCCTGCCCGAGCTTCGATCAGGAATACCTGAACACGGGCGCCGCGCGGACGTTCCACGACGTGGTGCTCCACGAGGTGCCCGGCGCTGGCAGGGACGATTTCGAGTCCGGGCCCGCGATGTTTTCCTCGCTCGGGCTGATCGTGACCGGCCAGAACGTGCTCGTCGAGGACGCCGGACCCGCCGGCGCGGGCATCTTCCTGCAGGCGAACCAGGCCTTTTTCCCGGTCCTCATGCCCTCGGCGGGGCGGGGAACCGGTGTCGTCGTCGGCGGCGGTTCCGGCCCGGTCATTTCGCGAGGAGCTGGCAGCGGTGGCGCAAACCTGAACACCCAGTAGAACCGCGCTGGACGTCCGCGATGGCCATTGCGGCGCGTGCGGGGACGGCCCAAGCGCGTGTAACACTTTCTCTCAGAGGGTGCTGCCATAGCGTCGCGCCCGGGGTTTCACCCCGGACCCCACCGGGGTTGTCCACCCCTGGACCCGGACCAGCGCAAGCGCTGGACCCTTCGTCGATGAACTGCGCGATGCGCAGTTCATCGAACAGGCCAGGTCAAGACCGGCAACGACCCGGACAACCAAGACCGCCGCGCTGCTGGTTCTGCTGGCAACGCGGCCTCTTCGCCCGCCCGTGGAAACACCCTCTCAGGGCGTTGCCGCCTCTTGCTCCCCCGGAGGCATCTCCTCGATCTCCCCCGTCTCCGGGTTCACGTCCTCGATGGGCTTCCGGTCCCGCAGATAACGCCGGATGGCCTCGTTCTGCACGAAGATCGGCTCCAGGAGCGCGCCGCGTGCTTTTCGATCGGCCTCGCTGTCCGAGGGATATTTGCCGAGGATCATCGCCACGGCCTGGAGCATGAGCGATTGCCCCTTGGCGCGCGCGTCCTTGATCTTGGCGTACGTCAAATGCCCACCCGGTCCCTCGATGGCGGCCCGGTATTGCCCTTCGAGGTTCTGGAGCCGCGTCACCTGCCGCGTGAGGCCGAGCTCCGTCACGAGCATCTTGAAATCGGGCTCGTCGAGCCGCTTCACGATGCGATCGAGCTCTGCCAGCTCGTCCACGAAGCCGAGGGTCGTGATGGCACCCACGCCTTTGGGGAACAGGATGTGGAGCATCTTCAGCGCCGCTTCCGCGATCGGATCGCCTGGCGCGGAGGCGCGAATCTGCGCGTCGGCGCCGTCGCGAAACGCGCCCAGCGCGGCGTCGACATAAATGTCGAGCTGCTTGGCCTCCGGCGAATACGTCGATTGTTTTCGCCCGGCCCATCGCGCCTAGAGCGCGCGCGTATCCATGTCGTACCCGATGGCTTCGCCCGTGTGCGCGACGAGGTCCACGAGCCCGGCGGCGAGGGCGAGCTTGCGAACCTGGTTCAGGGCGAAAAGACGGCGGCCAGTCGAGAAGATGTAAAAGGCGAG
>JANMGF010001125.1:0-7378 GCA_031374535.1 Polyangium sp. (in: bacteria) | reverse complement strand
CGGCCGAACTGCTGGACGACGACGCGGCCCTCGATTTTACCCTTGAGGAGCTGCACCACCTCGAGCTCGGTGCGGGTGACGATGGCCCGGCCATCGTCGGATTCGGCCGTGATCGCCTTTCCCACGCGCACACGGGCCACGAGGTCCGAGCGCTGGATGAGCTCTTCCCGCGATAGGAAGAGCATGGTGGTCGCATCCGCCACGGCGCTCACGCCGAGCAGGACGATGGCCGCAAGCACGGCCAAACACTGTCTGAAGCTCATGAAGTGCCTCCTCGATCCAGGCCGCGTCGGGCCTTTGGATCCACCATGCCAAGCGTGGCCCTGCGTGTAAAGAAACCCCCACCCCGAAGGCCCACATCCAGCGACGATCCAATTTTGATTGTCAACTGTAAGTCCCGAGCGCGCCCTCTACGCCTCGGTCACGGCGAAAAATTCGTGGCGTTTCGAGCACCGCAGGCTACCTCCGGCGTGTACCTTTCCGGCATCCAGGAGACTTTCATGAAACGAGCTTCGTTGCGATCGTTCGGCCTCGCCTCGCTCTTCATCGTGGGCACCACGATGGCCGCTTGCGGAAGCGGGACGGACACGACCGGACTGTTCGCCTCGGGCGGGCAAGGGTCCGGCGCCTCGGGCGGCGCAGGACCCGGCGGCGCAGGACCCGGCGGCGCTGGACCGGGCGGCGCTGGCGGACAGGGCGGCGCTGGGCAAGGCGGAGCGGCGCAAAGCTCCTCGAGCGCATCGAGCAGCAGCGCCCAGAGCGCGTCGAGCAGCAGCGCCCAGAGCTCGTCGTCCGGACCGATGCCTCCGGTGGTGATGATCACGTGCGGGGACGTGGTCTGTCCGGTGGAAGGCCAGAGCGCGTGCTGCTGGGACGAATACGAGTACAACGATCCGCCCCGCGGCGAGTGCGTGAGCGGCCCGGACGACAACGACGGCTGTGCCACGGACTTCGGCGGCAACGGCGCGCCCGGCTTCGAGACCCGCATCGAATGCCAGCTCCCCGAGCACTGCGCCGAGGGCACGGTCTGTTGCGCCGACCTCAATCAGACGCAAAACGGAAACTGGTACAGCCTCCTCCGCTGCGCGACCACGTGCGAGTACCCCGCCCAGCGCGTCCTCTGCGATCCGCAGGCCCCGGACAACGCCTGCCCGGTCATCATGACCGGAAACGGGCCCGTCCAGACGACCTGCCAGCCAAGCTCGATCCTGCCCGACGGCTTCACCATCTGCCGCAACTGAGCCCGCCCCCACACGAGCGCACGCGACGCGCTCGCAGTATGCAAATTCACATTTTTTCAACCGTAGGCTGTCACGCACCTCTCCTCGGGGTTCTCTCGATCCGTCCCGGAAGCCCGTGTTCACCGGACAAACCCGCGAGGCTCGCGCCCTGCGACGAACGGGGATATCCTAGGACGCGGAGACGCACGATGGACGACGGAGCGAAGGCCCAGCCCCGCGGCCGCCCCCATCCCGAGGAGCCCAGGAACGAGCCATGCAGAGTGGAAAGAGCTTGCGCTTGATGCCCGACCCGGCAGGCGCCACCGGCGATCCGACGGCGGTGATCCCCCTGCTGGAGGAGATCGAAGCGCTGCCCGAGAGCGCAACCGGCGCGCTCGTGTTCGGCCCTCCGACGCAAGGCACGGTGCTCGTGGAGAACGGGCGGATCTGCTGGGCCGCGGCCTCCGGCATGGAGCGGCGCCTCGCGGAGCTCCTGCGGGCCTACGCCGACGAACCGCCGGAGTCGAAGCGGATCGAGGACGTGTACAAGCGCTGCAAGCGCGACTCGATCCCGGTCGTGAAGGCCCTCGTCGACAGCGGGCTCGTGTCGCTCGACGGGCTGAAGGAGGTGATCCGGCAGCACACGTCGGAGGCGCTGATCGCCCTCACGCAGGAGCCGCCGGGAGAGCCGCCGAGCTGGGTCGCCCACAAGCACCAGGGATACGACGCGAAGTTCACGTTCGATCCATGCGAGCTCATCGTGAGCGTGGGCGGCGTCTGCCACCCGGATCTCGCAGCACGCGCGCGCCTGGATTTCGACGGGCTGCTCCGGTCAGGCGTGTACGCGGTGTCGTACGCACGTGCGCCGGGAGCGACGACGCCTGCGCCGATCTATCGATCGCCGGGCGCATACTTCACGCTGCGGCAGGTGATGTCCCTCGGGCGGTGGGCCTTCTCCGCGCTCGACGTGTGCAACGGGTACAGCGCACGCGCGAGGATCGCAGCCACGCTCGTCGAGCCGGGCGAGTACCTCGTGGCCTGGCAGTCGCGCGGCATCGTGAGCGTGGCGCAGTGCGAGGACTCGATGAGCTTCGCGTTCATCGTCGGCAAGCGCGCGCGCGCCTCGTCCTGACGCAGAAAAACCCGACGGAGAAAAACACGCTCAAGGGGCGGGCTGGAGCTCCATCTCCAGCTCTGCTGGCACGGGCTGTGGAGGCAGCGGCACCGATACACGAACGCCGTCGTGCACGGGTACGAGCACCGGCAAGGACGCGCGTTGCGAAGGTTTCTCGGCGTCGGCGATGGTGCGCGCGGCGACGACGCGTTGCGGCGAGAGCGCGCCGTTGAAGAGACAAACCTCGAGCGCTTCGGACGAGGGCATGATGTCGCAGGCGATGACCGGACGCGCGGCGCGGTCGATCCGCGCGAGGAGGATCTCCTCGTCGGGGCTCGGTGATCCGAGCGCGGTGAGCACGTCGAGGGCGCGTGGGTCGCGGTGGTACGCGAGCATCTTGGCGGCGTGGATACGCACGACGCGCTGGCGCGCGCGAGAGAGCTCGAAGAAGGCGTCTGCAGCGGCAGGGTCGCGGCCGGGGTCGAGGAGGCCGATGCGTGGAGGATCGATACGCATCTCGGTGCCGGGCGCGGTGAGGTGCCACTTGATCGCGCGGCCGGCGAGCAGCGGCCTTCCCCAGTAGAGGCCTCGATCGGTGGCCCCGACGCGGCGGTTTCGATCGTCGCGGCGCGCGAACGTGACGAGGACGCTGACGTCGGGCAGCGAGGTCGCGCCGTTGTTCACGACGGAGAGGTCGAAGTCGTAGGCCGGAGCTCCACCACGACGCTCGGACGGGACCACGCGGCCGGAGCCGTCTTCGGGCCTCGACGCGAGCAGGATCTCGAGGACGGGCAGGCCCTCGTTCCAGAGCGGCGACGCCGCGCGCGCGCACACGCAACGTGGAAGGCGAGGCGTGGGGACGAGATCCTCGGGCGAGGGAGCGTGGAGGGCAAAACCGAAACGCGCAGCAACGACGGGCACGGTGGACGCGGTGGGCGCGAGGGCGCCGGGCTCGGGGGGTCTTCCGTATCGCTGGACGAACGAGATGCCGAGCACGGACAAGGCGGCCACGAGCGCGACGATGAGCGGGGCGCGCGCCCACGCAGGGAGCGAGGTGTCGGAGGCAGGCGCCTCCGGCGGCGGGGCGAACGGCGCGGTCGTGACGGGGACGAACCCGAGGCGCTGGCAAAGCGCGACCTCAAACGCCTCGGCGAGGCGATCGGAGCCGGGCCCACCCCAGGTCGCGAAACGAAGGAGCTCGCGCAGCGAGAGCCAAAGGAAGGCCGCGACGAGGAGGCCCACCGAGAGCCGGCCGACGAGGCCACTCACGAGCGACACCGGCGACGCAAGCGCCACGAGCAGGCCAAGCGGCGCGGGCAGGAGCGCGACCGACAGCGCGGCCCGCCTTCGCGCCTCGTACGCACGGGCGAGTGATTCACGGGGGTCGTAGGTGAAGCGCGCGAGCGTGAAGCGCGTGTAGGGCGCGGCGATCGAGGAATCGAGAGCGAGGCAGAGAGCGCGGCCGCGACGAACGAGGCCACGGACGGCCGTGTACGGGACGCGCATCTCGACGGACTCCGCGACGCTGCCCGGCACGAAGCCGCTGCGGAAGCCGGCTGCGCGCACGAGCTCGATCTCGATGACGTCGGGCAGGAGCGTGAGGCGGACAGCGCCCACCGCATTCGCACCCTCGGCCGCGAGGGCCAGGGCTCCGACGGTGAAGGTGCCCGCCACGCTTTATGCCTCCGCCACCTGCGCGAGGTCCGCCGCGGGCCTGTCGAAGAGCGCACGCAAGACACGACCCGTCGCCGTCGCACGGCGCGCCACCGCCTCGGGGGATCCCTCGGCCACGATACGACCGCCGCCCTTGCCGCCCTCGGGGCCAAGCTCGATCACGTGATCCGCGGCCGCGATGACCGCAGGGTGGTGCTCGATGATCAGGAGCGAGTGACCACGCTGCACGAGGCGATCGAGGACCGAGACGAGGCGCGCGACGTCCGAGAGGTGCAGCCCCGTGGTGGGCTCGTCGAGGACGTAGAGCGTGTGCTTGGCGCGTGATCCGCTGCAAAGCTCGTCCGCGAGCTTGAGCCGCTGCGCCTCGCCGCCCGAGAGCGTGTGCGAGCCCTGGCCGAGCCGGAGATACCCCACGCCGAGATCACACATGGTGGCGAGGGGCGCGCGGATCTTCGGGTGCGCCGCGAAGAGCTCGGTCGCCTCCTCGGCCGTACGAAGCAGGACGTCGCCGATCGACATGCCGAGGTAACGTACGTCGAGCGTGGCGGGCTCGAAACGTGTACCGCCGCAGGCCGCGCAGGTCGTGACGACGTCGGGCAAAAACGACATCTCGTGCGAGATGACGCCTTGCCCCTCGCACGTCTCGCAGCGCCCACCCTTCGCCGTGTTGAACGAGAAACGCGAGGGGTCGTAGCCGCGCATCTTCGCGTCGGGGGTCGCGGCGTAGAGCTTGCGGACCTCGTCCCAGATGCCGAGGAAGGTCGCGGGGATGGAGCGAGGCGTGCGGCCGATGGGCGACTGATCCACGGCGACGGCGCGCGCAAGCTCGGGCGGGAGGTGGAGCGCGTCGTGCGGGCCGGGATCGGGGCCCGCGAGGCCAAGCGCGCGGCGCACGGCGGGGTAGAGGACGTGCCGGACGAGCGTGCTCTTGCCCGAGCCGGAGACGCCGGCGACGACGGTCATCCGGCCGAGGGGAACACGCAACGCGTCGACGCGGAGGTTGTGGGCGCGTGCGCCCTCGATCGCGAGGAAGGTGTCGGCCGGGCCGAGGCGCGTGCGAGACGAGGCGAGCGCGCGTTCGCCGGAGAGGGCCTTCGCCGTGGGGGAGTTCTCCGCGCGGAGCACGACGGAGGGCGGACCCTGGGCCACGATGCGACCGCCGTTGCGTCCGCCGGAAGGACCGAGATCGATGAGGTAGTCCGCGGCGCGAATCGTGTCCGCGTCGTGCTCGACCATGAGCACGGTGCTGCCCATGGCCGAAAGCTTGCGCAGGTTGTCGAGCAGCCGATGGGTGTCGCGCGGGTGGAGGCCGATCGTGGGCTCGTCGAGCACGTAAAGCGCGCCGGTGAGGCCGCTGCCGAGCTGCGCGGCGAGGCGGAGCCTTTGCATCTCGCCGCCGGAGAGCGTGGCAGCGCGCCGATCGAGCGCGAGGTATCCGAGCCCAACCTCCTCGACGAAGGCGAGGCGTCGGGAGAGCTCGCGATGAGGCGCATCGGCGACGAGCGCGCGGTCGCCGTCGAAGCGGAGGGACTTGGCCCACTTGACGGCCTCGGACACCGATCGAGCCGTCGCCTCGTGGTAGCGGTCGCCTACGAGTCGCACGGAGCGGGGAACGGGCGCGAGGCGTGATCCGCTGCATGTCGTGCAAGGCTCGGAGGACGCCTCGGTCACGTCGGCGCCTTCGCTGCCGCCGAGCACGCCAGTACCCTCGCAGGCGTCGCAGCGGCCCTGCTTGGTGTTGAACGAGAACCAGCGCGGATCGAGCTCGGGGACGCCTGTGCCGCAGCGCGGACAGGTGCGCGTGGTGGAGAGCAGCTCCTCCACGCCGCGCGGCGTGCGGAGCTTGTGCGAGCCCTTGCCGAAGGTGAGCCCTCGATCGAACGTGGTACGATCCAGGCCGTCGAGCTTGCCATCGTGGATCACGAGATCGATCGAGTGCTCGCGTCGCTTGTCGAGGCGCGGCGGATCGTCCGTGCTGGCGAGCTCGCCGTCGACGATCGCGGTCGTGATGCCCGCGCGCGCGGCGGCCGTGAAGACGTCGAGGTACGTGCCCTTGCGCGCCACGACGGCGGGCGCGAGCAAGGTGCGCGCGCCGCGCGTGGCGAGCAACGCGCGATAGACCTCGTCGGGAGCACGCGCGGCGATGGGGATGTCACACGTGGGGCAGTGTGGCTCGCCCACCTTGGCGAAGAGCAGCCGCAGGTAATGGGCGATCTCCGTGACCGTCGCGACCGTGGAGTTCGATCCCGATCGGGTCGTGCGTTGCTCGAGCGCGATCGCGGGGGGCACGCCCGTGACGCGATCGACATCCGGGCGCGGCATCGAGGGGAGGAACTGGCGCGCGTACGGGGTGAGCGTCTCCAGGAAGCGCCGTTGTCCCTCGGCGAAGACGACGTCGAACGCGAGCGTGCTCTTGCCCGAGCCACTCGGCCCCGTGACGACGACGATCTGGCCGTGCGGGATCGAGGTGCAGACCTCCTGGAGGTTGTGCTCCCGCGCATTGACGATCTCGATGGCGGAAGGCGCGGCGGGGTAGGAGGTTCGTCCGCGTCGCGAGGCGTCTCCGTTCGCCTTGCTCCGTCGTCGCGAGGACGAGGGCGGCGACGAAGGTCGAGCGAGGTGCGCCGCGAGCGCCTGGCCGGTGCGCGTGCTGGTTTTTGCGACATCCTCGGGCGTCCCCTCGGCGACGAGCCGCCCGCCGTCGGTGCCCGCGCCTGGGCCGAGATCAACGACCCAGTCGGCGGCCGCGATCACGTCGAGATCGTGATCGACGACGATGACGCTACCCCCGCCGCGCACGAGGTCACGCAGGGCCTGGTTGAGCAGGAGCACTTCCTCCGCGTGCAGGCCTGCGCTCGGCTCGTCGAGCAGGAAAAGCGTGCCCGCCGTTCGTTCGCCGAGGGCGCGCGCGAGCTTGAGCCGCTGCGCCTCGCCGCCGGAGAGCGTCGAGAGGGGCTGGCCGAGGGAGAGGTAGCCGAGACCGAGACGCGAGAGAGGCCCGAGCGCGCGGACGAGCGCAGGTTCACGCGCGAAGACCTCGATCGCCTCGTCGATCGACAACGCGAGGACGTCGGCCACGGAACGGCCGTCCACCTTGACCTCGAGCACCTCGTCGCGGAAGCGCCGGCCCTGACAGACCGGGCACGTCAGCGAGACGTCGGCGAGGAACTGCATCTCGATCGTCTCGGCGCCCTCACCTGCGCACGCCTCGCACCGCCCGAGCGCGACGTTGAACGAGAAATGCCCCGCCGAGAGCTGCCGGTGCGAAGCCTCGGGCTGCGCGGCGAACTTCTGCCGGATGCGGTTCCACGCGCCCGTATACGTCGCAGGGTTGCCGCGCGAGGTGCGCCCGAGCGGCGCTTGATCGACG
>JANMGF010001103.1:0-3642 GCA_031374535.1 Polyangium sp. (in: bacteria) | reverse complement strand
CACGATCCGGCCGTTTTCCCGCCGCACGCGCACGTCGCGCATCGGCGCGCCCTCACGCTCGGCCGTGACGTAGGACGACCAGCCATTACAATGCCCCCACCACGACTCGGGGACGGTGCTCTGGTAGGTGCCGTGGTTCTGGAGCTCCCACGCGGTGGCGGGGCCGGCGACGGTGATCGCGGGGCGGACCGCGCCGGGGCCACGCTCGCGCGCGGGCTGCCGCATCTCCTCGGACGTGTAGGCGCGGACCTCCGGGAGGCGCTGGGCCTCGCCCGGGAACATGAGGAGATCGTATTTCTCGACGGGCGAGAGGTTGTCCAGGTTGGATCGGAAATCACTGTAATCACGATTCCGCGAATTCCAGCGCGCCGCGATGCCGTCCTCGGACATCGGCCACCAGCTCGAGGGAAAGATTTGCCGGGTGGTCTCGCCGGTGGGCGCTCCGCCTTGCAGGCGCAGGGCGGCGCCTCGGAGCTCGGGGTGCAGGCGCGCGGGCCTGTTCACCTCGTTCATGGGTTCCCGCCCGGGAGCACTTGGAATGAGGATCTCGTGGGTTCGAAGGAAACCGCCCGCTGCAAAGCCCGGGCGGAGCCGCGGCTGCGCGGCCGTGGCGCGCTGGGCGCCGAAAAGAGCGAATACGGAGGCGACCAGGAAAACACTTCGGGTTTTGTTCATGATGTGCTCGTCCTGCCGAATGGGCGGCCGTCCGAACACTGCTGCAGAGCCCGGGCCAAGCAGGCTCGGCCGAGAGGCGTACGGTTTCCGCTCGCGTCGGCGAGCGGACTGTGCAGGCGGAGAGCGATCGCGTGGGGGCGGCGAGGAAGGCGGGAAAAGACGTAGGAGGCGAGCGTCGACCCGCCTGGAAGAGTTTCCCCCGCGCGTAGACGAGCGTATGGAGAGACCATGAGCAACGACGACATCGAGAATCAGGCTGCCGCGTTCGACGCCATCGGCGAACGATACGACGAAGCGTTCGCGGACAAGACGGCCCAGGTGGAGGCGACCCGGTGGCTCGTATCGCGCCTCGGGCCGGGCGAACGTGTGCTCGACGTGGGCTGCGGGAGCGGCATACCCACCGCGAAGATGCTGGTGGAGGCGGGCTTCTCCGTGCACGGCATCGACATCTCGAAGGAGATGTTGCGGATCGCGGGCCGCAATGCCCCCGGGGCGAGCTTCGAGCAGGCGGACGTGATGACGTTCTCGCCCGAGCCTGCCTCGTTCAGCGGGGTCACGGCCTTCTTTTCGCTTCTGATGCTCCGCAAGGCGGAGATCCCCGCCGCGCTGCGGAACATCGTGCGCGCCCTCCGCCCCGGCGGCCATCTCGCGTTGTCCATGGTGGAGGGAGACTTCGATTTCCTCGAGGTGCCTTTCCTCGGGCAATCCTTGCACGTCACCGCGTACCCACAAGCCGCGCTCGAGGCCGTCCTCGGGGAGGCGGGGATCGAGATCCTCGAAATGGAAGCGGTGACCTTCTCGACGAATGGCGGGGGGCACACCGAGCGGCAGCTTTATTATCGTTGCCGCGTCGGGGGGTGAGGCGGGAGTCCGGGAGAAATTCCGTCTTCTCCCGCTCTCCGTCTCCGTTCGTCCCTTCCGCGCCGCCCGGCCCGGCCGGGGGCGCCAGCCTGCCAATCGCTTTTTTGGGAGGTGTCGCGTGACTCCAAACCGGTGCGTAGTACCGTTTGGGGAGGTGAAGACGCGCCGCGACCAGCCAACCGGACAGATCCACCGGCTGCATTCGAAGAACGTCGAGGCCGAGCGCGCGCCGGTCCCTGCCCATCGAGCGGATCGTGCGGCGTTGCGCGAGGCCCGTGCGCGGGTCCTGGAGCTCGAGGAGAGCTTGCGATTCACGCGCCGCGTGCTCGACAGCCTTTTTGCCTTCGTGGGCGTGCTGGAGCTCGACGGTACACTCGTCGAGATGAACGAGGCGCCGCTCGCGGCCGCGGGCGTCACGTTCGAGGACGTGCGAGGCAAGAAGTTCTGGGATTGCTCGTGGTGGGACCACACGGCGGAGGTCCGCGAGGAGGTCCGCGAGGCTTGCGCGCGCGCCGCGCGTGGTGAAGTGGTCCGCCACGACGTGCCGATACGCGCGGCCGGCGATATGCGGAGGACGATCGACTTGCAGATCGCTCCGCTGCGTGACGCGGAGGGGCATATCACGCACCTCATCCCTTCCGCGGTGGACGTCACCGAACGCAGGCAGGCGGAGGAGGCGCTGCGGCGAAGCGAGCGTCAGCTCGACCGGCTCTTCCAGACCCATCTCCTCGGCGTCCTCTACTGGGACATGCGCGGCGGCGTGCACGACGCCAATGATGAGTTCCTCCGCATCATCGGCGCCAGCCGCGAGGATCTGGAGGCGGGCCGCATCGACTGGGCCGCGATGACGCCCCCCGAGTACCGGGCGCAAGACGCGCGCGCCCTCGAGGAGCTGCGCAGCACGGGCGTACATGCGCCCATCGAAAAGGAGTATGTCCGGAGGGACGGCTCGCGGGTATGGATCCTGGTCGGCTCGGCCGTGATCGAAGGGGAGACCGGCGTCGGGTTCGTCCTCGATATCACTGCGCGCAAGCACGCCGAGCAGGCGCTACGCGAGAGCGAGGTCCGCGCCCGTACGGCTGCCGAGAACGCCGAGGCCGAGCGCAGCTTGCTCGACGCCATTCTCCAGGCGGCCCCCGTCGGCATCGTCGTGGCCGACGCAAAGGGCAAGCTCTTGCGCATGAACCCGGCGAACGAACGCCTGTGGGGGCCCGCGCCTCTCTCCCGGAACGTGGACGAGTACCAGGAATGGAAGGGCTTCTGGGCGGACGGCTCGGAGCGGCACGGGCGTCGTATTCTGCCGGAGGAGTGGGCCCTGGCCCGCGCGATACGCGGGGAGATCGCCCCGGGCGACGTCGTGGAGATCGAGCCATTCAACGCGCCCGGCATGCGCCGGACCATGGTGAACTCCGGCGCGCCCGTGCGAGACGCGGCCGGAAACATCCTCGGGGGCGTGATCGCGCAGATGGACATCACGGCCCGGCTCTCGGCCGAGCAGGCCTTGCGCGACAGCGAGCAGCGATTCTCGACCCTGGCGAACAACATGGCCCAGCTCGCGTGGATGGCCGACGCGGACGGCTCGATTGTCTGGTACAATCAGCGCTGGTACGAGTACACCGGCACCACGTTCGAGGACATGAAGGGATGGGGCTGGAAGCGCGTGCACGACGCCGCCGAGCTACCACGCGTCGAATCCGGCTTTCGGCGGGCCATTGCCTCGGGCGAGGTCTGGGAAGACACCTTCCCGCTGCGCAGCAAAGACGGCGAGTATCGGTGGTTTCTCTCCCGGGCGATGCCCGTGCGTGACGAAGCGGGGCGCGTCGTTCGTTGGTTCGGCACCAACACGGACATCGAGGAGCAGCGCCGACAGGCCGCCGCGCTGCAGGAGGCCATTCACGTGCGCGATACGTTCTTGCACGTCGCGGCGCACGAGCTCCGGACCCCCCTCACCGCCCTCCGCCTGCAGCTCGAGGGGCTCAAGAGGCAATTCAACAAGGAGGGCGACGGGGACGCCAAGGCAAACCGGAAGGTCGAGATGGCGACGCGGCAGACGGAGCGGCTCGGCAGGCTGATCGAGGATCTGCTCAATGTCACGCGTATCGCGTC
>JANMGF010001072.1:0-12967 GCA_031374535.1 Polyangium sp. (in: bacteria) | reverse complement strand
CCTTCGCCCGCGCCGAGATCACGGCCGCGACGCCGCGCGCCATGATCATGAGCGTGGAGGACATCCAGCGCGCCGTTTGCCACCATTTCCACCTCCGCTCGATCGATTTGACGTCCAAGGATCGGCACAAGAGCATCGCCTTCGCCCGTCACGTCGCGATGTACCTGTGCAAGCAGCGGCTCAAGGTCTCGTTCCCCGAGATCGGCCGCGCCTTCGGCAACCGCGACCATACGACCGTCATGAGCGCCGTCCGTAAGATCGAGGCCCAGCGCGACACCGACCCCCAGGTCCGCGCCCACCTCGAGGCCCTCGAGCGCAAACTCGCAGGCGATTCCTAGCCCCGCGCTCGACGCGGCATCCCCCGAGGTCACCGGCGCGTAGACTGGGGCCATGCGCTGGATCCCGTCTTTCGCGCTGCTCCTCGCCACGAGCGCCTGCGCGTCCCCCACCCCCGCGCCCGTCACGAAGCCCGCCACGAAGGTGGAGACGCCCGCCGCCTCGAAGGAGGCGAGCGCGCCCAAGGAGAGCTTGCTCCTGGCTCCGGGGGATCGGCCTTCGGTGCCGGAGTTCAACGGCGCGACCGCGTGGCTCAACATCGATCGGCCGCTGCGTCGTGATGCGCTGCGTGGCCACGTGGTGGTCGTCGACTTCTGGACGAGTTGCTGCATCAACTGCATGCATACGTTGCCCATCCTCGCCGCGATCGAGCGTCGTTTCGCGAAGGATCCGGTGCTCGTCGTCGGCGTGCACTCGCCCAAGTTCGAGGAGGAGAAAAATCCCGCGCGCCTGCGCGACACCCTCCGTGATCTCGAGATCGTCCATCCCGTCGCCGTCGACGCGAACATGACGATCTGGGACGCATGGGGCGTCCGCGCGTGGCCCACGGTGGCGGTGATCGACGCAGAAACGAGGCTCGCCTGGGTCGGGTCGGGGGAGCCGGATGCGAACGAGCTCAGCGGCGCGGTGGAAGAAGCGCTCGCCGAAGGGCGGGCCGCGAAGGTGCTCGCGAAAGCTCCGATCGAGGGCCTGCGCCCCGAACATGGGCCCACGACCGCGCTGCGTTATCCGGGCAAGGTGCTCGCCCTGCAAAACGGCGGGCTCGCGATCGCCGACACGGGTCATCACCGCGTCGTGATCACGAACGCCGCGGGAGCGGTGGAGGACGTGATCGGCGCGGGCGTGGCGGGCGCGAAGGACGGGGCCGCGGAGATCGCGACGTTCCAGAGGCCCGAGGGTCTCACCGAGGTCGGCTCCGATCTCTACGTCGCCGACACGGGCAATCATCTGATCCGCAAAATCGATCGGCGTACGCGGCAAGTCACGACGGTGGCCGGTACGGGATCGATCGGCACGGATCCGCTCGGATCCGAGGAGCGCGCCGGGCTGTCGATCGCGCTGCGTTCGCCCTGGGATCTGTTGCACCACAAAGGATCTGTGTACGTCGCGCTCGCAGGCTCGCATCAGATCGCGGTCTTCGATCCGAAGATGGGTACCGTGCGCCTCTACGCGGGCAGCGGGCGCGAAGCGCGTGAGGACGGGACGGCGCGCGAGGCCGCCTTCGCTCGGCCGAGCGCGCTCGCCACGGATGAGAAGAGTCTGTTCGTGCTCGACAGCGAGACGTCGAGCGTCCGCGCGATCGACTTCGCGACGGCCACCGTACGCACGGTGATCGGCGTTGATCTGTTCGTGTTCGGCGACGTCGACGGCGACGCCGGCAAGGCGCGGCTCCAGCACCCGATCGGGATGGCGTACGGGCAAGGCGCGCTCTGGGTCGCCGACTCGTACAACGGCAAGGTCAAGCGTGTGGATCCGGCGAAGGGCACGACACGCACCGTGCTCGCGGGCCTCGCCGAGCCGGCGGGGATCACGATCTCCGGCAAGGACCTCGTGATCGCTGACACGAACAAGAGCCGGATCGTACGACGCGCGATCGCGGGCAGCGGTGAGGCCGCGCCCGTCGCCTTCACGGGGCTCGCGCCTCCGAAGGCAGACGCCGCGAAGCCGTGAGGATGCACGAAGGCCGCGTTACCCGAGCCGCGCGAGCGCCTCGCGTGCGTCCTCGGCGATGAAGCCGTTGCCGTAAGAGTCGGCCATCCGGAGCACGAGCTCGAGCTCGCGTTGGGCTTCGTCACGCGCGCCGCGCGCCACGAGGAGCGAGGCCAGGAGCGAGCGGCCTTCGAGCGCATCGGCGTGGTAGCCGCGCGCCTCCGCGTACCCGACGAGCTCGCGGAGCAAGGCCTCGGCGCCAGGTTTGCCGCTCTGTCCGTCGAGGTACGCGAGGTGGACGCGGTTGAGCGATGCGATGCGCTCGTAGCCCGCCTCCTCGGCGATCTGGAGCGACTCGGTGAGTGTCGCGTAGGCGCGAGGAAGGTCGCCGAGGCGCCGCGTCGTGTCGCCGAGGTTGTGCAAAGACGCCGCCATCTCGGCGCGTAGACCGGCGGCGCGCGCGAGCTCGACCGCGCGGGCGGAGGCCTCGGACGCGGCGCGGAAGTCGCGCATGAAGGCGTACACGAGCACGCGCTCCTTCTCGCGTTCGCTCGCCAGCGTGAGATCGCCGGGAGGGCTGAAGGCTTCGGCGCGGTCGATCGCGAGCAGCGCCGCCGCGGCCACGCCGGTCGCGGCGCGCACGTGGGCGATCGCCAGGAGAATGCGCGGATCCTCGGCCGGTCCCATGGCTTCGAGCCGATCGGCAGCCCGCGCCGCGCGCGCGAAGTCACCGCTCCGCGCGCCGAGGTCGATCTCGGCGACGAGCGCGCGCCGCTGGAGCACGTCGTCCTCCGCGGCGAGCTTGAACGCGAGATCGATCTCGACGTACGCCCGATCGAAGCGGTTCACAGCGCCGAGCGCGCGCGCGACGTCGACCCGGGAAGCGACGCGTTGTTCGAGCGTGCCGGCCGCGTCGATGCGCCGGAGCGCGCGCGCCGAGAGCTCGTCGAGCGAGGGCGCGGCGCGCACGGGCAGGACCGCTGCGCAAAGATCCCGCAGCCAGCTCACGATCTCGGTCGCCGTCCTCTGCTCGAGGTCCGCGAGCTCGATCGCGCGAAGCAGAAGGCGAATGCCGGGCTCGAGCTGACAGAGCCGCACGCGATGCAGGGCGGCGCGCGCATAAAACGTGGCGGAGCGGTCGCGATCGCCCGCGTGGTAGAGGTGGTTGCCCACGCGCTCGCCGTGCGCCTCCGCGACCTCCTCGCCGAAGACGGTGCGGTACGCCTCGGCCGCCTTGCCGTGCAGATCTCGACGCGCCTCGTGGGGGATCGTGTCGAGGACGATCTCACCGTGCATGGGCGACGGGAAGCTCACCTCCGCGGGGCCGGCGGCACGCAAGAAGCCACGCGCGACGAGCTCGGCGATCACGCGATCGACGGCCGCGAAGCTCTCGCCGAAGAGCGCCGCGAGCACCTCCGTGTGCACGGGATCGCCGAGGATCGCGGCCCCGTTCAGCGCTCCTCGCTCGCGCTGCGGGAGACGACTCACGCGCGCCTCCATCAGCGCGCGCAGCGCTCGCGGCACTGCCCTCGCCCCTTCGAGACGCAGGCGGACGCGGCCGTCCTCGACCTCCACGGCGCGCGCGTCGACGAGCTCCTTCAAGAGCTCCTCGATGAACAGCGGATGCCCCGCGGCGCGCTCGCGGCAGAACGCCGAGAGCTCCCGCGGCGCCGCACGAACGCCGATCCGCTCCGCCACGAGGCGCTCGCTCTCTTCATCGCCGAGAGGCCCGAGCGCGACCACGTGGTGCCGCGCGAGGGGCAAGAGCACGTTCGACGGCGCAGAACGCGTCGCGAGCAAAAAGACCGCCCGGATGTTCGACGCCGCGCCCTCATTGCGGCTCGCCACGCTGGCGATCGCCTCCGCGGTCGCCACGTCCATCGCCTGCGCGTCGTCCCACGCGAAGCAGTGGATCCGGTCCTCGCAGAGCTTGTGCACCATCCGCGTGAAGGCCGCGCGCAACGCCGCGCCCATCCCGCTGACCGGACGCGACGGGCCATCGCCGAGCCGCGCGCCGAGCTGACGGAGCACCGCCGACGACTCCTCCTCCTGCAGCCCGAGCGCGCGAAGCCGCGGCAACGTCGCGAGGATCGCCTGCTCGCCGTCGCCCTCCTGCACGCCGCAGAGCACCTCGAGCATCGCCTGGAGGCCACTCCACGGTAGCTCCGCGCCGCTCGGCGGACAACGCGCGACGTAGAAACCGACGGACCAGTTGCCCCGCCCGAGCCGGCGCTCGATCTCGGCAGAGAAGCGCGTCTTGCCGATCCCCTTCTCGCCGACGATCGTGATCACCTGCGCGCGCTTGCGCGTCGCGGCCGCGAGGATCTCCCCGATGCGCCGGAGCTCCTCCTGACGGCCGACGAACTTGCCGCTCGCTCCGATCGGCGGTCGCGCCGTGGTGATCACGCGACCACCCTCGGGCACCGATCCCGCCCCGTCCGGCAGCTCCTCGAACCCGAACGCCGCGCGCACGATACGCGCTGCCGGATGCGACACGGCCACCTGCTCCGCGACCGCACGCGCGAGCCCCTGCGAAAGCGCGACGAGCGTCCCGAGCCGCGCATCGACGATCGGCACGCCCCGCGTGTCCACGAGGATCCGGCCCACGTGCACGCCCGCCGACGCGCCCCGACCCTTTTGCGCACGTACGATCACCAGCGCCGCGCGCACGGCCGCCTCCGTGTCCCGACCGTCCGCGTCCTCGAGCCCGAAGAGCGCCACGACCTGCGAGGCCTCCTGCTCCAGGATCACCCCGCCGTACCGCGTGATCACCTCACGCGCGCCCTCGACGTCAAACGGCGACGCCGGAGCGCGGCTCGTCCCGGCGACCACGAGCACCGTCCCCTCGCGACGCTCCCCCACGGTCTCCGCGGCACTCTCCGTGGCGAGCTTCAGCGACGACGACGTCTTCGGCACCTCGACCGGCGTGCGCTCCTGCTCGGCCCCTTGCTCGCCCAGCACCACGCTCGCCTCGATCTCGGTCGCGTTCTTCGCCTCGTCCTGAAAGGGCGCGACGAGCTCCGCCAGATCGTTGGAGCTAAAACGATCCCGCGACGCATAGAAGTACCCGAGGAGCTGCTCGTGGAGCCGCCCCGCGTCGGGCACACGCTCCTCGGGTCGCCTCGTGAGCAGACGTCGCACGATCGCGGCGAGCTCTCGTGGTACGTCCGGCCGGGCGATCTCGAGCGGCGGCACCTCGGCCGCGCGCACGCGCCGGAGCGTCTCGGCGTCCCCCGCGCCGGCGAACGGGTTCGTCCCCGCGACGAGCTCGTAGAGCACCGTGCCGAGCGAGAACAGATCACTGCGCCCGTCGAGCGCTCCGGCGAGCGACTGCTCGGGGCTCATGTACGAAAGTTTTCCGCGGACCCGGAGCGCGGAACCGCCCGCCTGCTCGTCGTCCACCATCAAGCCCTTGGCCTTCGCGATGCCGAAGTCCGTGACCTTCACCTCGCCTTCCCACGAGACGAGGATGTTCTGCGGCGAGACGTCGCGGTGCACGATGCCGAGCGGCTTGCCTTGCTCGTCGCGCCTGCGGTGCGCGTGATCGAGCGCCTTCGCCACCTCGGCCGCCACGAACACCGCCATCCCGAACGGCAGCCAGATCTTCGCGCGGCGGCATCGCGCGAGCAGCGTCGCGAGATCGAGCCCCGCGACGTACTCCATCGCGATGTAGTACCCCGGCGGCTCGCCCTCCTGCTCGACGCGCCCGAGGTCGAAGACCTGCACGATGTTCGCGTGCGACAGCCGCACCGAGAGCTTCGCCTCGTGCACGAACATCTCGAGCAGCTCGGGCTCGCGCGCGAGCTCCGGCAGGATCCGCTTCAGCGCGAGCGTCTTTTCGAAGCCCAAGGCGCCGAAGCTCTTCGCCTTCCAGACCTCGGCCATCCCCCCGGCGCCGAGACGCTCGAGGAGCACGTAACGCCCGAACTGTCTCTCCAAGATCGCCCCCCGAGCATGCCCGCGGCGGAGACGGATCTTACCACCTCGCTCGCGTCCGCGGGCCCCGAAGCAACCCGCTCGGTTCGACGCTCACGCGCCGCCGTAAATCGCCTCCGAGAGGCGGAAAGCCGCGGCCTCGAGCTTGCCGTAGGCGCCCCGAAGCTCGGTGCTCGAAGCGCCCTCGTCGAGCATCTTGCGCAGGATCACGCAGCCCTCGCGTACGCCGGAGAGCGTCGCTGCGTCGATGAGCTCGGCATACGCCTCGACGGCCTGCTCCGTCGTGTAGAGCAGGGTCTCGGACTGATTCAGAAGCTCGGCCCGATCGCGCCTCTTCTCGTCTTCCTCGCGGAACTTTTCTGCCTCGCCGACGAGCCTCTGCACGTCCGCCGGCGCGAGCCCGCTCGTCGGCGTGACGCGCACCTTCTGCGCGCGGCCTGTGCCGAGATCCGTGGCCTCGACGTGCACGATCCCGTCCTCGTCGATGTTGAAGACGACCTGGATCTTGGGCACGCCGCGCGGCGCGGGTGGGATGCCGGAGAGATCGAAACGCGCGAGGCTCTGGCAGTCGGCCGCCATCTCGCGTTCGCCCTGGAGGACGTGGATCGGCACGTACGTCTGCCGATCGAGGCTCGTCGTGAAGATCTCCCCCCGCGACGTGGGGATCGTCGTGTTGCGCGGGATGAGCTTCGTCATGAGGCCGCCGCCCGTCTCCACGCCGAGCGAGAGTGGCGTCACGTCGAGCAGAAGGATCTCGTCGGCCTGCCCCGACAGCGCCGCTGCCTGGAGCGCCGCGCCCACGGCCACGACCTCGTCCGGGTTCACGCCCTTGCACGGATCCCTGCCGAAAAGCTCCTTCACCGCCGCCTGCACCGCCGGCATCCGCGTCATGCCCCCGACGAGCACCACGGTCTGGATCGCGCTCGCCGAAAGCCGCGCGTCACGAAGGACGTCGCGAGACACCTCGATCGTCCGCTCCACGAGATCCTGCGTGAGCATCTCGAGCTCGTTGCGCGGCATCGTTCGTTCGAGGTGCAACGGTGCGCCGTCCGTGCCCACCGCGATGAAGGGCAGGTTGAGCTCCGTCTCGAGCGAGGAGCTGAGCTCGTGCTTGGCCTTCTCCGCAGCCTCCTTCAAGCGCTGCATCGCCATCCGATCCGAGCGCAGATCGACGCCGTATTCGAGCTGGAACTCGCCGACGAGCATGTCCATCAGGCGCCCGTCGAAGTCCTCGCCCCCGAGGTGCGTGTCGCCGCCTGTCGCCTTCACGTTGAAGACGCCGCCGCTGATCTCGAGGATCGAGATGTCGAACGTGCCGCCGCCGAGGTCGTAGACCGCGATCGTCTCGGCCGCGCCCTTCTTGTCGAGCCCGTACGCGAGCGCCGCCGCCGTCGGCTCGTTGATGATGCGACGCACCTCGAGGCCGGCGATCTTTCCCGCGTCCTTCGTCGCTTGGCGCTGGGCGTCGTCGAAATAGGCCGGCACCGTGATCACCGCTTCGGTGACCGGCTCGCCGAGGTAACGCTCGGCGGTCTCCTTCATCTGGGCGAGGATCATCGCGCTGACCTCGGGCGGCGCGTGCGCCTTGCCGCGCAGCTCGACCCACGCGTCGCCGTTCGGCGCGCCCACGATCGGATACGGCACGATCGAGGCGGCACGATGGACCTCCGGCGACGCGAGCTTGCGCCCCATCAGCCGCTTGACTGCGTAGACCGTGCTCTGCGCGTTCGTCACGGCCTGCCTGCGCGCGACCTGTCCGACGAGCCGCTCACCACTCGCGACGAGCGCCACGACCGAGGGTGTCGTCCGCGCGCCTTCCGCGTTCGGGATGACCTTGACGTCGTTCGCCGACGAGGCCGCCACCACGTCGACGACGGCCACGCACGAGTTGGTGGTCCCGAGGTCGATCCCGACGATCCTTCCCATGGCGGCGGGGAGGATATCAAAGACGGCCGAAACTTCGGACCTCGGTGGAAGGTTTCACGCGACGCGCGGCGAGAAGCCCCTTGGCGCGGGGCCTTCGGATCAGCTCGCCGCGGCCTGACCGCCGCCGGGCGGCCCCTTCGAGACGACGACCATCGCCGGACGGACGAGGAAGTCCCCCATGCGATAGCCGGGCTGCACCTCGTACAACACCACGCCCGCCGGGTGCTCGGGTGACTCGAGGTGCTGGATGGCCTCGTGCTCCGCGGGATCGAAGGCCTGGCCGACCGCCACGACGCGCTGGATCCCCATCTTTTCCAGCGTATCGAGGTATTGTTTGAGCACCATGCGCAGGCCATCGGCCACGGCCTTCGCGTCGGCCGAGCCCTCGGCGTGCACGAGCGCGCGCTCGAAATTGTCGAAGACGGGCAGGAGCTCCTTCACGGTGCTCTCCCTTCCCCGCCGCTGCGCGTCCTCGACTTCCCGCCGCGAACGCTTGCGGAAATTGTCGAAGTCGGCCGCCGTGCGCAGGAGCTGGTCACGCGTTCGGCCGGCCTCGGCCAAGGCGTCCGCGAGGCGCTGCTCCACCGTGGGCGTGGGCGGAGATAAAGGCGGTGTGGGCTCCGGCGGGGCCGCCGGCTGCTCGCCGCTCGTCGCATCGCCGTTCAGATCCTGGGCAGATTTCGTCGTGGACTCAGGCTCGGACATGGGTGCGGGCCACTATAACCTCCCATGATCGACTGGCAACGCCCCCCACGCCGCGTGGCATTTGCCCCGGCGGGACGACCGGCGTAGATCGCCTCGCATGACCCTCGCCCCCGCGTACGGTGCCGAGAGCGCCATCGCCGAGCTGCTCGAGCCCGAAGATCTTCTTGCCGTCGCCGAACGAAGGCTCGTGGGCAACTACCGCCAGGCCTCGTTCGTCCTCGATCGCGGCAAGGGCTCGGAGCTCTGGGACACCGAGGGGCGCCGGTACCTCGACTTCTGCGCAGGGGTCGCGGTTTGCTCGCTCGGCCACGCCCACCCCCGCCTCGTCACGGCGATCGCCGAGCAGGCCGCGCGGCTGATGCACGTCTCGAACTACTTCTACAACGCCGAGAACGCGCGCCTCGCCGACGAGCTTTGCAAGAAGACCGGCATGGACCGCGCCTTCTTCTGCAACTCGGGCGCCGAAGCGAACGAGGCGATGTTCAAGCTCGCGCGCCGCTTCTTCTTCACGAAGGGCGAGCCCGACCGCTACCGCATCCTCGCCTTCGACAACGCGTTCCACGGCCGCACGATGGGCGCCGTCGCGCTCACCGGCACGCCCAAGTACCGTGAAGGTTTCGGCCCCCCGCTCGCCGGCGTCACGCACGTACCTTACGGCGATCTCGAAGCGGTCAAGGCCGCCATGGGCCCCGACGTCGCCGCCATTTTCGTCGAACCCGTCCAGGGCGAGGGCGGCGTGATCCCGGCTCCGAAAGGCTTTCTCGCCGCGCTGCGGAGCCTCTGCGACGAGCACGGCGCGCTCCTTTGCCTCGACGAGGTGCAGACGGGCATCGGCCGCACGGGCGCCTTCCTCGGCGCGCAGCACGACGGCGTCGAGGGCGACGCGATCGCGCTCGCCAAGGGCCTCGGCGGCGGCTTCCCCATCGGCGCGCTCCTCATCCGCGAGCGCTTGAACGGCGCGCTCACCCCCGGCACCCACGGCTCGACCTTCGGCGGCAACCCGCTCGCCTCGATGGCCGCGCGCACCGTGATCGCGGTCCTCGACGAGGAAAAACTCATCGACGGGGCGGCCACGAAAGGAAAGCGCCTCGCCGAGGGCCTCGCCTCGCTCGCGCAAGAGCACCCCGCCCTTTGCGTCGGACAACGCGGCCGCGGCCTCTTGCAGGGCCTCACCCTCGCGCAAGGCGTCGACACGCGCGCCGTGCTCGGCCGCGCCCGCTCGCACGGCCTGCTGCTCACGGTCGCCGGCGCGAGCACCCTCCGCTACACGCCGCCGCTCGTCGTACGCGAGGCCGAGATCGACGAAGCCCTCACGATCACGGGCCGCGTGCTCGAGGAGATGCGACCGTGAAGCGTGATCTCCTGCGCCTCGCAGACCTCGGAGACGGCGGCATCGTCGCCATGCTGGATCGCTCAGCTTTTTATGCGCGTGTGCGCGGCGAGGGCAGCGGCGACGCACACCCCCGACCCCTCGCAGGCCACGCCGTCGCGCTCCTTTTCGACAAGCCCTCGACCCGCACGCGCCTCTCGCTCGAGGTCGCCACCTTCGAGCTCGGCGGCCACCCGATCCTCATCACGCCCGAGTCGTCGCAGATGGGACGCGGCGAACCCACGGAGGACACGGCCCGCGTGCTCGGCCGCATGGTCTCCGCCGTCACCTACCGAACGAGCACCACGGCGCGCTTCGAGGCCATGGCCCGCGCCTGCCGCGCCCCCGTGCTCAACGCGCTCACCGACGACGCGCACCCGATGCAGGTCCTCGCCGATCTCCACACGACACGCGAGGCGCGTGGCCGGCTCGACGGCCTGCGGATCTGCTGGGTCGGCGACGCGAGCAACGTGGCTCGATCGTGGATCGAGGCTGCGGGCCTCTTGCGGCTCGACATGGCGCTCGCGACCCCGCCCGCCTTCGCCCCGCCCTTGCACGAGGTCGAGGAGGCACGCGCCCGCGGCGCTCGTATCACCGTCACGACCGACGCAAGCGAGGCTGCACGTGGGGCCGACGTCCTGCTCACGGACGTTTGGGTCAGCATGGGACAGGAGGCCGAACGCGCGTCCCGCATCGCGGCCCTCTCGCCGTATCGGATCACGCAGGACCTCGTCGCGCTCGCCTCGCCCGAGGTCATCGTGCTGCATTGCCTGCCTGCGCATCGCGGCGAGGAGATCGACGCCGACGTGCTCGAAGGCCCGCGCAGCTTCGTGTGGGACGCGGTCGAGTCGCGCCTGCACACGAGCAAGGCCCTGCTCGAGTGGGCTGCGCTCGGGCCTGGCTTCGGCCCGCCGCCCTTCCTCGTGGGCCGTGGCGGCGCGGCAGGCTGAGGCTCGACGTTGCGCGCACTCGGACCCGTCGCCGATCCCGTGCCCTGCTCGGGGTGCGGCAAGCTGCTCGATCCGCTCCGCGCTGGCCACGTCGCGATCTTCGACAACAAGTTCCACTTCTTCTGCAACGGCCACGCCTGCCGCGCGAGTTTCCTCGGCGAGCCGCCTGGCAACGCCGACGGCGCGCGCGCCGCGAGGGTCCCGCTCTCGCTCTTCGCGCCCAGAAGATCCGGCGCCGGCGAACCCGAGCCCTCGCGTGGAAACCTCGACGTTGCCATCGTCCCTTTCCACGCCCCCGCATCGAGCGACGCCGCGCTCCCCGAGCCTCCCGCCCCCTTCGACGACAGGACCCTCGTCGAGCCCATCGCGCACTCCATCCTGACCGAGGAGCCTTCTCGCCTCGACGTTTCCGAGCCACGTGACATCGGCGCGCTCCTGCTCGTCGTCGCGACGATCGCCGGCACCCTCGCCGTCGCGCTTGGCCTCGCGGGTGACGCCACGCTCGTCATCGGCGCGCGTATCGTGCTCGCCTCCGTCGGCGCCGGCATGCTCGTCGGCCGCGCCGCGACGACCCCGCGCGAGCCCTCCGATCCGCACCCCGCGCCGATCCTCGCGCCCTCGATCCTCTCGCTCTTGCTCGCCATCGGCGCCGCGCTCCGCCCCGATCGTTCGCTCGGCGCCGAGGCCGCTTCTCTCGGCGCCGAGGCCGCTTCCCTCGCGGGCCTCATCGTCACGGCGACGGCCGTCGGCGCGTGGCTGCTCGAAGGTGCGCGCCACGTTTCCCTCGCCGAGCGTGCCTTCGTCGCCCAATCGCTCGCCGTCCCTGGCAGGCGCGCGCCCGACGACGGAGGCGAGATCGCCAAGAACAAAGTCTTCGACCTTTGCCCCGGCGAGCAGGTCCTCGTCGAGCCCGGCGAGGTCGTCCCCGTCGATCTCATCGTCCTCTCGGGTGAGGTCTTCGTCCTGCCCTGGCTCGGCGCGACGACGCCGGTGCGCAGGCGAGCGGGCGAGCCCGTCGTCGCGGGCGCCAAAGTCGTACGTGGCAAGCTCCGCGGCACGTGCACCTTCGCTGGCAACGACCGCGCCTTCGCGCGTGTCCTCCTCGATCCACGCAGGCGCGGCGACGCCCTCGCCCCCATCGCGCGTGCCTCGCGGGCCCTCGCCGAACGCTGGGCCCTCACGGCTGCTGCGACCGGCGCGCTCTCGGCCTTCATCGCTGGCGGCCGCACGCCCATCGAGATCGGGATGACCGCCGTCGCCGCCCACGCCGCGCTCGCCACCACCGTCATCGCGGGTGTCGCCGGCGTGCATGTCGCGCGCGGCATCCTCCACGCGCAGCGCCGCGGCATCGCGTACAAAAGCGAGGGTGCATGGGACCGCGCCGCGCGCGTGAACGTCGCCGTCTTCTGCGCGCGCGGCACGCTCCTCCTCGGCGAACCCGAGCTCGCGGAGCTCGAGGCCACGGGCGGCAAACTCGAACCTCTCGACGTCCTTTCTCTCGCGGCCGGCGCCGAGCGCGGCGAAGAACACCCCATCGCCACCGCGATCGTTCGCGCCGCCGTGACACGCTCCGTGCGCCCCGACGGCGTACGCAACGCCCACCATGTGCCTGGCCTCGGCGTCACCGCCGTGACGAGCTCGGGCGAAGATCTCTGCGTCGGCAGCCGCGCGCTTCTCCTCACGAACCGCATCTCCATCGCCGCGGCCGAACAACGCATCGCCGAGCTCGAGGCCCTCGGCCGCACCGTCGTTCTCGTCGCGGTCGGCGCGCGCCTCGTCGGCATCCTCGGCTTGCAAGACGGCCTCCGCCCCGGCGCGCGTGCTGCCGTGCAGCACCTGCTCGACGCGCAGATCGAGCCCGTGATCATGTCAGGTGACGCCCGCGAAACCTGCGAGGCCATCGGCCACTCGCTCGACGTCGATCACATCCGCCCCGAGGTCCTCCCTGCCGAACGCGCGGCCGAGGTGCGCAGGCTCATCGACGCTGGCATGTCCGTCGCGGTCCTTGGTCATCCGGGTGTCGACGATGAGGCGTCTTTGCGCTGTGGAGCGCAGGCCCTTTTTCGCCATGTACGCCTGGAGTCGAGCACGCAGG
>JANMGF010001034.1:0-9560 GCA_031374535.1 Polyangium sp. (in: bacteria) | reverse complement strand
AGGGCCGCAAGCTGCCGGGCGTCGACGCGCTCCGCACCTCGGGCACCCCGGAGGAGGCCTCGTGAACGTCGCGCGCCGCTCCCTCATCGCGGGCAACTGGAAGATGAACGCCGGCGGCCAGGACGCTTGCAGCCTGGCCCTCGGCGTGGTCGAGGCGGCGCGGCGATCGGGTCGTGTCGACGTCGTGATCTGCCCTCCGTTCACGGCGCTCGCCGCGGCCGCGCACGAGCTCTGGGAATCGAAAAGCGCGGTGATGCTCGGCGCCCAGAACATGCATTCCGAGCCCGCGGGGGCCTTCACCGGCGAGATCAGCGCGCCGATGTTGAAGGACGCCGGCGCGACCTGGGTGATCCTCGGACACAGCGAGCGCCGGCAGATCTTCGGCGAAACGGACGAGCTCATCACGCGCAAGATCGCCTCGGCGATCCGCGCCGAGCTGCGTCCGATCGCGTGTGTGGGCGAGACGCTCGAGGAGCGCGAGGCTGGAAAGACGCTCGAGGTCGTCGAGCGCCAGACGCGGGCTTTCCTCGACGAGCTCGCGCGGAGCCCGGGCTTTGGCGTCATCGCCTACGAGCCGGTCTGGGCCATCGGGACGGGCAAGGTCGCCCGTCCGGAGGACGCGCAGGAGGTCCACGCCTTGATCCGCAGCCTCTGCGCGAGCGTCTCGGAGGAACTCGCGACGTCCACGCGGATCCTCTACGGCGGCAGCGTGAAGGGCGACAACGCCGAGGGCCTCCTGGGTCAGCTCGACGTCGACGGCGCCCTCGTCGGAGGCGCCTCCCTCGACGCGGCTGGCTTCGGCAAGATCATCGACAGCGCAGAGCGGCTGGCGGAAGCGGCGGAACGGGGGTAGAACCTCGCCACCTTGGGGGCTTCGCTCGGCGCCGCTGAGCCGCGCCCCCCTCCCACTGGCCGCTCCCCCGAAAAGCCCACGCGACCCAAGGACGAGCGCCGATGCTCACCACCCTGCTCAACGTCATCCACGTCACCGTCTGTTTCTTCCTCATCCTCGTGGTGCTCCTGCAGCAGGGCCGCGGCGGAGGTCTTGGCTCGTTTGGCGGCGGCGGCGCCCAGGTCTTCGGCGGCCGCGGCGCGGGCAACTTCATGACCCGCCTCACCGCCATCTGCGCCGCGATCTTCATGCTCACCAGCATGTCCCTCGCGTACCTGTCCTCGGCCGGTGATCGCGAGCTCAAGCAGTTCGAGACCCAGCAGCAGAAGTAACTCCGCGTTGGAGCGACGCGATCTCGGCCTCGTCGCGCTCGTCAAGACGCTCGCCGTGGCGATCGTGCTCGCCTCCGGTTTCCGCGCCGTCAGCGACGACGACTTCGCGCGTGTCGTGATCGCGCAGGACTTCGCCCTCTCCCCCAAGCTCGATCCGACCGGCACGAGCTGGCTCCCCTTCCCTTTCTGGATCACGGGCGCCGCCATGCTCGGCGCGGGCCGTACGCTCCTCGTGGCGCGTATCTGCGCCTTCGTCCTCGGCCTGCTCTCGGCGGTGCTCGTCGCCCTCGCCGCAGAGCGCCTGTCTAAACACCGCCACGCCGCCCTCCTCGGCGCCCTCCTCGCCGCCGTCTTCCCCTGGAGCGCTCGCCTCGGCATCGCCACGGTCCCCGAGCTGCCCACGGCCGCGCTCGCCCTCTTCGCGATGGCCTCGCTCGTCGGACCGCCTCATCCACGCGCCCGCCTCTTCGGCGGCCTCGCGCTCCTCGGCGCCACGCTCTCCCGCTACGACGTCTGGCCCATCGCCCTCGCGTTTGCTGCCCTCACCGGCCTCGACACCCTCCGCGCCCGCGATCGAACCCGCCAGGATCGCGCCCTCTTCATGCTCGCCGCGGCCCTCGCGCTCCTCGGCCCTGCGCTCTGGATCGGCTGGAACCACCTCGCCCGCGGCAGCGCCCTCGACTTCCTCGACCGCGTCGCCGCCTACCGCCGCGCCCTCGGCGGTGAGGCCGACGCTCCCCTCGCGCGCTTTTTCGCCTACCCGCTCGCCATGGCCCGCCACGAGCCCGAGCTTTTTGGCGCCCTCGCCCTCCTGCTCTCGCTCGCCGCGCTCCCCTCGCTCCGCGCCGAGGCCCGCGCGTCCCTTGGCCCCTACGCGCGCCCTGCCGCGCTTGCCCTTTTCCAGCTCGTCGCCCTCTCGGCTGCGCTCGTCAAGGACGGCGCCCCGACCCATCACCCCGAACGTGCGCTCCTCGTGGGCCTTCTCCTTTGCGCGCTCGTCGTGGGCGACCTCGCCGTGACGCTTTTGCCTCGGACGAGCCGCCATACCCGCCTCGCCTCGCTCGCCGCTGCCCTCACGATTCTCGTCTTCAGCCTCGTCATCGTGCGCCGCTGGTTCCGCGGCGAAGACTTCATCCCGCGCACCCACGAGGTCGCCATCGGCGCCGCCACCCGCGCCCTCGTCCCTCCCGGCGAGCGTATCCTCGTCGAGGTCCGCGATTATGGCCATTTCGCCATCACCGCCGCCCTCGGCCGCCCCGAAGACGTCGTCCTCGATCGTGACCTCGACCCGCGCAAACCCGCCTCCACCTCGAGCTTCGACGACCCCACGCGCCTCCCCCGCCGCCTCGGCGAGGCCCGCGCCCGCTGGATCCTCGGCCGCACCGAAAGCCCCGCGGTCCCTGCATTCGGTCCGCCGCGCCTCGTCCATGGCCCGTTCGGCTTATGGGACGCCGGGAGCCCTTGACCCATGCCCGCCCCGTTCGTGCACCCCTCGGCCTATGTCGACGAACCTTCCTCCGTGGGAGAAGGCACGCGCATCTGGCATTTCTGTCACGTCATGTCGGGCGCTCGGATTGGACGCCGTTGCGTGCTCGGCCAGGGCGTCTTCGTGGCGAGCGGCGTCCTCGTGGGGGACGACGTGCGTATCCAGAACAACGTCTCGCTCTACGAAGGCACGATCCTCGAGGACTCCGTTTTCCTGGGCCCCTCGTGCGTCCTCACGAACGTCACCCATCCCCGCGCCGAGATCGATCGCCGCGGCCTCTACGAAAAGACCTTGATCCGCCGCGGCGCGACCCTCGGCGCCAACGCGACGATCCTCTGCGGAACCACCGTAGGCCGATATGCCTTCATCGGCGCCGGTGCGCTCGTGACCCGCGACGTCCCTGATTATGCGCTCATGACGGGCGTACCTGCGAGGCGATCGGGCACCATGAGCCGACATGGCCAGAAGCTCGGGCGACCGGGGCCCGACGGGATCATGGTTTGTCCTGAGAGTGGATTCCGATACCACCTCGAGGGCGGCATCGTCCGTTGCCTGGATCTGGATGAAGAGGCGCCGCTGCCCTCGGGCGGGCGCGCCGAGGGAAAACCTTATCGCGGGCGCGGGGCCTGAGGGATTCAGCCGCGGCTACTTGCCGCCCATCCCCTTGCCGAGGCCCTCGAAGAAGTCGTGCACCACGTTCTCAAATCCCTTGATACCGGCCCCTGCGACGCAACCCACGGCTTCGCCGCAGGTCTTGGCCTCGTCGACGCACGTGATGCCCTTGTCGACCGGCGCGTCGCCGGCCACCTTGCGCCACTGCTCGATGTCCTCGACGCACCGATCGAGGTCCTCTTTGGTCCCGTTTTTTTCGCCGCAAAGGTCGGCGACGCGCACGCAGGCGACGCGCTCGGGTTTCTTCATGTAGGCGAACGCGGCCACGCCGGCGCCGCCGATGCCGAGAACGAGGATGGCTGCGACTGCTGTTTTCATTCGATTCTCCGGAAGCAGAAGGACGGCGAGAAACGGCGTCAGTTGGGCGTGTAGAACGCGATGGACCGAAGATCGGCGCACTCCTGCGCGCCCGTATCGAGGCCGAGGATGTAGATCGGGAGGTTCGTGAGCCAGGGCGTCGCCACGCTATCGCTCACCTCGAAGTTCCCCCCCGTCGCGCTCTTCAGGGAGAGATATCGCCCGGCGGGCGTGACCTTCGCCTCCACGATGAGCTCCTGGTCGCGGCTCCACGTGATGCCCGTCGGGCTCGAGAGCTGGTCGTCGTTCGACTCGAAGACCACCTTGGAGTTCTTGAGGTCGAGCCAAAGACCATACTTGTTCGACACGTAGAGGAGGTGGTGGAAGTCGCCCCCATTCTCGGTCGATGCATAGTTCGGCGCGACCTTCAGGATCACGTGGAAATAGCCGCCCGGCAGCAGGGACGCGGCGAAGCCCGTGCGCAGGATGTCCGCGGTGCGCGTCCGCTCCGTGTCGGTGGTCGGGATGTAACTCGACGGGTACTTGGCGCCGACCTCGTGCTGTGCAGCGTAGGCGAACACGGACGTCGGCAGGACGATCGGCGGCGGTAGCACGTCGGTTTCGCCATTGGTTTCCAGCAGCAGATAACCGGAGCCGTACATGCCGTACCGCTTCCAGTTCATGGCGTCGTTCACCGTGTCGTAGCTCCAGTCGATCCCCACTGGCCCGACGACGAAATAAGCGAAGGGGGTGAGCCCTGCGTCCCCTTTCAACCACGCGGAGGACGCGCCGGCCTGAAGGCCGCTCGCGTAATTCGACTGCTGTCCCCCCATGGATGCGAATTTGGTGGCGCTGATGCCGCCAGCGGGGTCGGGCTGCATCACCTCCGCCGTCATCGCTTCGGCGGCGCCAGCGGGCGTCACCCACCCCGTTCCCGTCCACGAATCGCTATTCCTGAGCTTGTTCGTCCGCTCGCTCTCTACGCTGAGCCCCCAGCCCTTGCCCACGTTGCGCGGTCGCGCGGCGTCGTTGCTGTATGGCCGCCGGATCGAATGGGGGCCGAACTGCGACGTGCGGTCAGCCGTGCTGCATTTGATCTCGAGCCACCCATCCGGAAACAAATACGTGGGCGTGTTCGCGCCGAGATCGGGCTGCGTCGCCGTCCATTCCCGGATGGCCACCGGCCCACCGCCAGCGCCGCCCATTCCCCCGGCGCCGCCCATTCCCCCAGCGCCGCCCATTCCACCCGCGCCGCCCATTCCACCGACCGCGACCCCGCCCATTCCACCCGCGCCGCCCATTCCGCCCACCGCGACCCCGCCCGTCCCACCGACCCCACCCGTCCCGCCGGCGCCCCCGGGGCCCACCGACGTGCTCGACGACGTCGTTTGCCCCGGCTTCGCGGAGCCCCCCTGATCGAGGCCACACGCGCCCGCCACGAGCGCGACGATCCCCAAGACTCCGAGCGAAGCAAGACCGCGAGCCACGCGGCGAGGCGAACATTCCATGATGTCTCCGATCCTCCGCGGAAGACGGCCCGGCGTCAACGAAGCGCGCGGCCTCATCGCGACCCCGGCGCCCGTTCGTTCTGCGATACACTCCGCCCTCCCCGCCGATGCCCCCGAACCCCCGCCACGTCGATCGCGGAACGCCCGGCTCCGTGGGGCCCATCGCCGCCCTCGTCGCGCTCACCGTCACCGGCTCGGCCCTCGCCGTCGGCGGCGTCCATGTCCGCGTCTTCGCCCTGATCGCGCCCTTCGCCTTCGTCGCCGCCGCCCTCGCCCTCCGCCGCGAACAGGAGCGCAAGGGCTCGGTCTCCATCGCCCTGCCCGCGATCCTCGCGACCGCCCTCGCCGCCTACACGCTCCTGCAAGCCGTGCCCCTGCCCATGGCCTTGCTCGAGCGCCTCGCCCCGGTGAACGCCGACATCTGGGCGCGCGCGCTCCTGCCCTTCGGCGAGGCGGGTCCACGCTTCGCGAGCCTCTCGCTCGATCCCGGCGGCACCCTCGTCGAGGCCCTGAAATGGTCCTCCTACGCCGCGATCTTCACCGCCGCCGCGGCCGTGTCCGCGCGTCGCGGCGCCGCCACCGGCATCACGATCGTGTTCGTCGCGGCCCTCGCCGTCGCGCTCGTCACCGTCGTGCACGGTCTCGCGGGGCTCACCAAAGTGTACGGCTTCTACACGGCCTCCGTGCCCCTTCCACCGTGGCACGTCGGTCCCCTCATCAACCCGAACACCCTCGCTGGGTACCTGAACCTCGGCGCGCTCGCGGGCATGGGCCTCGTCCTCATGCACGAGCCCATCGCCCCGCGCTGGCTCGTCGCCGCGGGCGTCGCGTTCCTCGTCGCCGTGGACGTCACGTCGGCCTCGCGCGGCGGCGTCATCGCGCTGATCCTCGGCGTGCTTTTGCTCGCCCTCTTGCTTCGTCGAAGGGCCGCGCGACGTGGCGGCGGCGGCGGCACCGAACCTTCCCTCCGCTGGCTCCTCGGCGCGGCGCTCGTCGGCGGCGCGGCGCTCGCGGTGCTCGGCGGCACCCGCGACACCTGGCTCGAGCTCTACGACAGAAACCTCGGCAAGCTCGAGATGGTGCTCTGGGCCCTGCCCGTCTTGCGTGATCACCCGCTCTTCGGCATCGGCCGCGGCGCTTTCGAAAGCGTCTTTCCTGCGCACCGCACGAGCGCGGGCCACGTGGTCTTCGCGTATGTCGAGAACTTCCCCGCGCAGTGGCTCGTCGAGTGGGGCGCGCCCGTCGCGCTCGCCGCGCTCGTCGCGTTTGCGTGGGCGCTCGCTCCGTCCCGCCTCGGCGCGCTCCGCAGCCGCCTCGCGGCCTCTGCGTTCACCGGCGTCATCGTGGTGCTCCTGCAGAACCTCGCCGACCTCTCGCTGGAGATCCCGGCCGTCTGTTTCGCCCTCGCCACCGTGCTCGGATCCTTGTGGGGAGACCGCGCGAGGTCGCGCCCTTCCCGCAGCCTCGCCACGAACGCGCCTGGCAGACGCACGCGCATCGCGCCTGCCCTCGCGATCGCCGTCGGCCTCGCCCTCTCCGCCGCGGCGCTCTTCTTCGGACACCCCGACGTCGGCGCCGAACGTGACGCCATCCGACGCGCCTACGAAGCCACGAGCCCCACGGACCCGGCCGCACACGAAGCCCTCGAACGCGCGCTCCGCGTGGCCATGCGTAGACACCCGGCCGAGCCGTATTTCCCGCTCGTCGGCGCGTTTGCCGCGTTCCAGGGCAAACACGACCGCGCGCTCCCCTGGCTGCAACGCTCTCTCGAACGTGGCCACGTCAACGGCCGCGCGCACGTCCTTCTCGCGCAGGTCCTCGCGAGCCGAGGCGCGCGCCGCCAGGCCTTGCTGGAGCTCCGCATCGCCGTCACGCAAGACCGCTCTCTCGTGCCGACCGCGGGCGTGCTCGCCGCGCGTTTGTCCCGCGACTTCGACGAGCTTCTCGGAGCCGTTCCCGAGGGCCCCTCGGGCGCCTCGATGCTCGACGAGCTCGCGGTGCAAGCACGAAACGCCGAACGCGCCGATCTCGCCACGCGCCTCGACGCTGAAGCGATCCAACGAAACCCCGCGGCGCTTGGTCCACGCGTGCGCACGGCGGACGCCCTCGTCGATGCTCTCTCCAAAAACACATGCGACGACCGCGCCCGCTGCGCGCGGGAGATCGAGGCCCACGCGGCCGCCCTGGAGGCCGCATTTCCCGCGGATTTCGTGGCCGACCGGATCCGCGCCCGCCTGCTCGTCGCCGAGGGCAAACCCGAGGAGGCCGAGTCCCGTCTCGCGGCGCGTTGTGCGCTCGTCAAGGAACGCGCTCCGTGTTTGCGAGCGCGCGTCGAGATCGCCTCGCGTGTCCCCGGCGTCGATCGCATCGACGCTGCCGGCAAGGATCTCCTCGGCGCGACCTGCTTATCGGCCGCGGCCTGCGCCGAAGCGGCCTCCTTCCTCGCGCGCGTCCGCGACAACCGCGGCGACACGGGCTCCGCGCTCTCTCTTTACGCCCGCGCCGCGCGAGAAGACCCGACCGAGGCCCGATGGCTCGCGCTCGCCGAATCCGCGAGCCGCGGGGGCGCGCATGCACAAGCAGCGGATGCGCTGGAGCGTGTGGCGCAGAAGCGGGGGATGAATGAGGAATTGCGGCGGCGTATCCTCGAGGAACGGGCGCGGGCGCTGGGGGTGCATTAGCCGGCCAGACGAGCCCATCCGTGGGCCGTCCGCCTCACCCTCCTCGCCCTACTTCCCCGCCTTCGTCGGCCGATCCGGGATCACCGCGTGAATCTCCGCCTCGCTGAACCCTTCCGCCTTGTAAAGCCGCTTCAATGCCGTCAATTCGGCATGAACCACCTTGGCGAGGGCCGTCCTCACGCGCCCCAAGATTTTGACCTTCGCGCGGGTCTTGGCCCCGGCCTCGACCGCGGCGCGCAGGATCTTCGATGCATCCTCGATCTCGGCCGCGCACGCCGTCGCCGTGGCTTTCGATAACTTCGGATGAATGCCCGCCTGGAGGAGCTGCACGAGGATCTCCATTCGATCCGGCTGCTCGTCGGTGTCCCCCTCGGCATAGTATGCGATACCGTCCGGGAAGATCACGGCCAGCGCGGCGTCCCACGCGGGCCGGCCGACCTCGTTCCAGATGATATCGTAAATCTTGCCGATGATCTTGTCGGCCCTCTCGTTCTGCGCCGCGACGGCCGCCGCATGCGGCGCATGGGTCTCCTGCGCCGTTTCGAGCTCTGTCCGCACGGTGCCACAGAGCGCGAGCACAGATAACAGCCGCTGCTCCGCGAGCACCTTCCACCGCCCGCCGCGCGCCACCGCGTTCGTGAGCGCCTTGCTCGCGTCGCCCTCGATGTCCTCCGCCGCCGCATCCTTCCGAATGATCTGCCCCACGCGCTCCTCCTGGTTCGTGGTCGCCTAGCCGACGCAGGCTAGACGACACTTCACGGGCGTGGCAAGCCACATCGACCTGCGGTTTACGGCCTTTTCTGGCCTCGGAACCTCAGGCTCCACGCGGATGGGGCAACCCATGCCTGTGGAAGCGGCTCCCTCTGCGGAAACGGCGATCCACAAACGTGCGAGGGCACCTCCGAGCGCGGAGGATCCACCTCACGCGCCTGTGGAACGGGCCGGCGCTCCTCCAGGGTCGCGTCACACGACGGGGAACATGATCCGGGCCGAGGCAAAGCGACCCCACGAGGATATGAAACCTCGGCGGCGACGAGGCAAAGCGGCTCGCGTGAAGGGGAACCACGCGGCGAAGAGAGGGAGGTCGTCCCACGTGCTTGGGAGCCACCCCGGACAGCTCGGCTTCAGGATCGTCAAGCGCCGGAAGGCCATGGAGCCCGAGCCGGGTCAACCTTGAAGCGCCACCGCGCTCGTGTCCTGGTCTGCCAGCACGATGGCAAGGTCTCTCACGAAAGGATCCCGCTGGCGAAGAGCGTTCCTTGATCGACGCGTCCGAGCCAATCGCGGAGGCGCGGATGCTCGCTTCCCCGCACGACGTCCGCGAACCCCTCGGCCGTCTTCGCGAAGCACAGGATCTCGTCGAGCTCGGCCTGATTCACGAGCACCGGAGAGTGCGTCGCGCAAAGGACCTGCGTATCGCGCATTCCCGTGAGAGCACGGTAGACGGTCTCCATGGCCTGCGGGTGAATCCCGTTCTCCGGCTCCTCGATCATCACGATCGCAGGCAGATCGTCCAGGTACGGCAGCAACGTCAACGCGAGCAGGCGCAACGTCCCGTCGGACATCGTGTAACTCGGCGCCTCGAGCCCGCTTTCGTAGGTCGCCTTGAGGTAGCGCCGCCTGTCTTCGGGCCTTTCGACCGTCGTGAGCCGTCGAAGATCGGGTATCGCCGTTCGAACCTCGGAGAGCCAC
>JANMGF010001013.1:0-6657 GCA_031374535.1 Polyangium sp. (in: bacteria) | reverse complement strand
CTTCGACCTCGTACCGCGCGAGGTCCTCCATCAAGTGCGTCTGCACCACGAGATACTCGAGCTTCTGACCGGCGAAGACCGGCTGGAGCAACTTCACGTCCACCGAAGCGCTCATCCCCACGTGCAGGCTCGAGTTCGTCTTCAGCGATTCGACGAGCTTCGCGGAGACCTCGGGCCGGTAGCCTGGCAACAATCGATACCCGAGGCTGACGTTTTGCAGGGCCTCGATCACCTCGTTCGGATCGCGGCCTTGCGATTCCCACGCGTCCTGGTAGGCGGAGATGACCCCGAGCAGGTTGCTGCTCTGGCCGAGCCCCTCGATCGTGTAGACCCCGGGCCACAGATGAAGCCCCGGAAAATGGCCCTCGAAGACGGGCTCATTGGCTGAAATGTGACGCGCGGCGCGCAAGGTCGGCCTCGGCGTGCGCTCGTACGATTCGATCGCGTCCACCATGGCAAAAGGGCGCCGATGCGGGATCAGGAGATTGATGACGTCCGCGCCGAGGGACAACCGCGCGTTTGCCTTCATGATACATGCCGCCGTAAGGCGTCCACGGTGCGCCGGATGTCGGTCGCGTTTTCGGTCGCGTGGATCCGGACCTCGTTGCCGAGGTTCGTCCGGACGAGCGAGCGTAACACTGCGCCCGGGGCGATGGTCACGTAATCAATGATGCCGCGGTCCTTCAGGGTGGTCATGACGTCGGTCCAGTGAACGGTATGGACGAGCTGGCCAGCGAGCAGGCGCGGGACGATCCCCTCCTCCCCGGCGACCTTTCCGGTTGCATTGAGCACCATGGGGATTCGCATGGCCCCGCGTCGCGCGCGCGTGAGCGCCGCTTCGAGCTCGGGGACCGCGTCCTTCATCCATTCGCTGTGCCAGGGACCGGCGACCGGCACACGTCGCACGTCATACCGTAGTACGGGGTCGCGCCCGAATACACTAAGCGTGTGCTCCATGTGCTTCAGCGCGTCGCGGATGGTCTTCTCGTCGCCGCTCACCACCACTTCACCTGGCGTATTCGTGGCCGCTAGCTTGAGCCCGCAACGAGCGATCGCGCGCTTGATCATGCCCCGCTCAAAAACGGGCGAGAGCCCCGTGCCGGTGACGGAGATCGCGAGCATCACACCCGGGTGCTGCGCCGCTTCCCGCGCCATCAGTCGCCCGCGGAGAGCAGCGATCGCAATGGCATCCTCGGACGTGATCGCGCCCGTCGCGGCCCAGGCCGGTAGCTCGCCGAGCGAATGACCCGCCACGATATCGGGTTCGATCCCCGCGGCGGTGAGCTCCGCGTGCACGAAAAGCGCGATCGCCGTGACCACAGGTTGCTGGATCTCGGTGCGTTCCAGGGCCCGCCCGCCCTTCGCAAGGAGATCCCCCGTCGCGACGCCGGCCGCCTCCGCCGCGCGATCGAGCATCTCCCTGCCCGTGTGCTCGCTCGCCGCGAAATACGTCGCTTCGAAGAGGCCCTTCGCGCCCTGCCCCGGGAACAAGAACGCCACCGTCATAACGACAACCCCCCATCCACCACGAGCGCCTGCCCGATCACGTACGAAGCCTCGTCCGATGCGAGGAACAGCACCGCCCGCGCGACCTCGTCCCCCGTGCCGAAACGCCCGAGCGGAATGGCCGTCCGCGCCTTGTCGGCGATACGTTTGTCGAGGCGCTTCGCCATTCCGGTCCCCAGAAATCCCGGCACGACCGCGTTGACCCGGATCCCCCGCGGCCCAAGCTCGGCCGCGAGCGTACGCGTGAGGGCGAGGATCGCGCCCTTCGAGGCCGCATAATTCGCCTGCCCGGGGCTCGCGTGCAGGCCCGCGACCGAGGCGACGTTGACGATCGCGCCGCGCCGCTTGGCCATCATCGGCCTTACCACGGCGCGGCAGCCGTGAAATGCGCCCCCTGCATTGACGCGCATCACCTCGTCCCAGCTCTCCTCCGCCATCATCGGGAAAAGCTCGTCCGCCGTCACGCCCGCATTGTTCACGAGCACGTCGATCGCGCCCCGCGCGGCGAGCACGTGCTCCACCGCCGCGTTCATCGACGCCGCGCTCGCCACGTCCATCGCGAGCACCTCGCCACGCCCGCCTGCCTGCTCGATCAGGAGAAGCGTCTCCTTGGCCTCGTCCTCGCGTTTTCGATACCCGACGAAGACGAACGCCCCCTCGGCGCCGAACGCCGCCGCAATGCTCCGGCCGAGCCCCCGCGAGGCGCCGGTCACGAGCACGGTATCGTCGTCGAATCGACCCGTCATGGCGAAAGCACGAAGGGAGGCATCTTCGACTCGTCCCGCTCCCGATAGGTATGACGCTGGGGGCTCACGTACAGGCTACGATTGTTGATCACCGGCGCCGAGACGGTGCGGAGGGGAAGGCGCACGCCTCCGTGGTCCACCTCGTACCGATCGATGCCCGGATACGCATAAGGACGATCGAGGAGCACGAGGGCCACCCATTCGTCACGAAGGACGGAGAAGCCCGCCACGAGGACCCTCCCAATCCGTTGATCGTCCAGAAAAACCGTATCCCCCTCGGCCACGGCCGCTCCGGCGACGGCCCAGCCCACGCGCGCAAGGGCCCCTGCCTCGCGGCGCGACCGCAGCGCGGCGGAGCCCACGTACTCCTTGCGGGACGAGACCCGCCACTGCAGGCCCAGCTCCAGCGGCGAAAGACCGGCCTGGCCCTCGCGGCGAATGTTGAAAAAACCATTCTCAAGAGCGCATTGATCCACCGCGGAGAGGCTGGCGAGAGCCAGATCGAAGGCCGCACCCTTGGCGATGAACGCCTCGCGCATGCGTGAGGTTTGCTCCTCGGGAATCAGGAGATCGTAGCCATACTCGCCGGTTTTTCCGGACCGAAAACAGACCGCGTCGTCTGTCTTGTAAAACGCGAGGTAGGGGAGGCTGCCGACGTCGGGGCCGAGCACGGCCGCGCAGAGCTCCCAGGCATACGGCCCGTGCACCGAGAGGATCCGGTGTGTCCCGTCGCAACGGCTCACCGTCGCCTCGATCCCCGCAGGAAAATGGTTGTCCAGGAAAACCACGAGCTCCGCGGGCGAGGGCCCCTCGGCGAGCAGGTAAAACGCCTCGTCGTCCCGGGCCACGAGGATGTCCGCGAAGGGGCGGGCGTTTTCGTCGAGCAAGAGGCTCGGGCGCATTTGACCGTCTTGCAGGAAAAGGTCGCCCGCCACGACGTGATCGAGCGCCTCGTGCGCGCTCTCGCCCTCGATACGCAGGCAGGTCACGTGGTCGCCCGCGGCGAGCGCCACGCTCGTGCGTAGGGCGCGGATCTCGTCATCCATCGACATCGTCCGTCCTCCCGTGGGCCATGGCCAGATCCACCAGCGTGTTCACGGTGCGCATCGCCGGCCTCGCCAGCCCCTCGTGCGGGAGCTTCACGCCGAGCTCCGATTCCATGCTGACGAGCAATTCGACCGCATCCACGGAATCCAGGCCGAGCCCCGTACCGAAGAGGGGCGCGTCGGGGTCGATCTCGTCGGGTTCACGGCCGACGTGCAGGCGCTCGACGAGGATCGTACGCACCTTTTCGAGGATACGCTCGCGGCGCGTGATGTACCGGGCAAGCTCGGGGGTCATGCGGCTCCTTTTCGGCTGAAAACAAGGGCGGCCGCGGCCGTACCGCCCCCCGGATCGGGGACCAGCACGTGATCCCATTCGCCCCGCCGGATCGAATCCACGGCGAGGGCGCAGGCAAACATCGCCGCGATGGACGGCGCGGGGCCGATCACCTTCGTGACGGACGGCGCCACGTGAATCGAACCCGCGTCGAGCCCGGCCCTACGAATCGCCCGACGGGCGGCCTCCTCCGCGTCCCCGGGACCGGCGAGCCCGAAGCCGGAGAGACAAACGGCCTTCGAATCGGCAGAATGCGTGGTTTTGCCGAGGACCAGGCACGCCGCGCCTTCGCCCTCGTGTGCCTCGGGGTCGACGGACACGCGTTCGTCGACGCCGGCTGCCAGGAGCAAATCCACATCGCTCCGCGTCGAAAGGTGCATTGCCGCGTAAACCAGCGCGACGAGGCCGCTGCCCTCGCCCGTGGTGAGCGTCGTGGTGGGTCCTTTGAGCGCGCAGAGCTTCGTGCACGTGCCCGCGGCAGCATTGAGGACCATACGCGTGAACGCAGTCGCCGACAGACGCAAAAGCCCGCGCTCGCGAATGCTGGCATGAAACGCGCGCTCGCTCTCCGCCGAGGCCCGTGTCGTGCCGACGAAGAGCCCCGCGCGATCACGCATCGGGCCACGCAGCGTGATCCCGGCATCGACGAGCGCGAGCGCCGCGGCCGCCGAGAGGTATCTTGAACCCGGATCCATCCCGCGACCGTCCGCGGTGGGGATCAGGCTCTCGATGCGGAAGGCCGGCGCACGGCGGCGAAGGGGAATGTTTTCGGCGACCGCAGCCCGAAGCGTTTCGAGGTCCAGCCCGTGCGGGCCCACGGCCGACGTGCCGAGGACGAACAGATCGGCTGTGGTTTGTCGCCGATGAACCATGGCCGCCGTCCCCACGACCACGGCCGCATTCGCGCCCCCGAAAGCCGAGTTGTTGCACACGGCGCGCTCGACCCGGGCCACGCGGGGCCGATCCTCGGCCACCGGATCGGGCGGGCCAAGCGGCCGCGCCTTGTCGAAATGCAAAGTCGGGGGGATCTTCCCCTGCGCCATTCCGCAAAGGGTCGCAATGAGCTCGAGCACGCCCGCGGCGCCCTGGGCGTGGCCGAGGAAGCTCTTCGTGGAGCTCACGGGCAAACGCGCCGCGCGTCCCCCGAAGACCTGTTCGATGCCGCGATACTCGGCCGCGTCGTTGGCCGCGGTGCCCGTCCCGTGTGCATTGACGTAATCGATGGACTCCGCCGCCGTCCCCGCGTCGAGAAGCGCTCCCCGCAGCGCGCGCGCCACGCCGGCGCCCGTGGGATCGGGGGAGGTCGGGTGGTAGGCGTCGGCCGAAAGACCATACCCGAGCAGCGTCCCGAGCACGTTGGCTCCCCGGGCGCGGGCCTCCTCGCCGCGTTCGAGCACCAGAAACCCCGCGCCCTCGCCCAGCGTGGTGCCCACGGGCTCGCTGAAGGGCGCGCATTTCGAGGGGCAAAGCAGCCCGAGCGCGTGAAACCCCGCGAAAATCTCCGGCGTGAGCTCGTCCGTTCCGCCCGCGATGGCCATGTCGCAGAGGCCCGCTTCGAGCAAATCGCGGCCGAGCCCGAGCGCGTTCGTCGAGGAGGAGCACGCCGTCGAGACCGTGAGAATCGGCCCTTCGATTCCCAGCACCCGCGCCACCTCCGCGGCCACGTGGTGCAGGCCGTCCGCATGAATGCCGAGGCTCGTGCCGAGGATCAATGCCGCGCGCCGCCCGTCGACTCCGCCCGCTCCGATCGGCAAGCCCGCGCTACCCATCGCCTCCCGGCCGGCGGCGACGGCGAGCTCGACGCAGACATCACCGCTCGCCCCGGGCACCATTCCGCCGAGCGACACCAAAAACCCCTCGGTCGAGAATCGCTCGATGGGACGAATGCCGTCGCGCCCTTCCTCGATGGCCGCCCAGAGCGCGGCCGTATTCGCGCCGAGCGCCGAGACGGCGCCCATCCCCGTGATCACAACCGGGAGGCCCGTTTCCCCCCCGGCCTGGGTTTCGGACGTGGTTCGAGATCGCATTCTCAGATCGCTGGCGGGGTTACTTCTCGTTCTCCCAGATTCCCGCGGCGACGAGGAGCGTGATGATTCCGGCAATGCCGAGGAGCGCGCCGATCGTGACCCCCACGGCCCCGATGATGTCGCCGCCCCCGGCGATGATGAGACCGCCGACCAGCGCCGACACCACGCCCAGGCCGAGGAGAACGCCGCCCGCCGTGGCCACCTTGCGGCTTCTCTCGTGCGGGTCCACGCCCGGCTTCGGAGCGCCGCCCGGAGAAACAGCGCCGTCATTGGCGACCGCGCCCGTGCTGGCCACGTCCCAGCGCCGCGCGAGGGCTTCCGTGCGCTCGCGGTACTGGAAAAACGCCTCTTCGCCCATTTGTGCCACGAGGCGCCGCTCGACCTCGGCGATACTCGCCGGCCGCGCCGCGACCTTGTTCACCTTCGTCACGTATTCATCGATGAGCAGCGGCGTCGATTGTTTCATTCTCGCGCACGCATCGACCGCGATCGCCCGCAGATGCAGCCGTCGCTCCGCCGAGACCCCCGCCTTGCCGGCGTCCTGATCGATCGCCTCGATGATACGCATGCCGAGCCCCGGATCCTTGCGCATCCGGAGGCCGATGTCCGCGCGCTCCGTCGGCGTCAGCGCCTCGAGCGCGCTCGTCATTCCGAGCATCGCCTCGTCCATCTCCGCCATGCCGTTCCACATGCGCGCCTGCATGCCGGGATGCACGCGCCCCTCCTCGGGCAGGTCGTTGAACGAGCCCACGAGGAGCAACGAGCGGAGCGTCTTGCGGACGAGCTGTTCTTGTTTCTGGTGCGCCGGATCCGACGCATCGAGCTTTGCAACGCGGGACGTGGCAGGGCTCTCGCCGCTCTTCAACATGCCGAGCCCGTGATCGAGCCGCGCGAGGAACGTGTCCATTTCCTCGGGGCTCACCAGCGCGATCGGCGATGCGGCTGCCCCGCTCGAGCCCGCGCATCCAATCTGGCTCACGGCGGCCGCGGTGCCTGCC